>SOJN01000142.1 GCA_004376575.1 candidate division TA06 bacterium
CGAGGCCGAAATGGCCGCTTAACTTAACACTTATGCCGTGGAACGGGGCAGGCAGGATGAAAAATACCCTACCCTGTCTATCGACAGTATGGCTCTTTTTCAACTGGGCCTATTTCGTTTTCGATTTTCGCGATTTCGAGTTTGCTTGAGGGCACTGCGAAAAAGTTTCGTGGGGCGCGAAGATTCTTCGTGGGTAAAGGGGTGCGCTGGTGGGTTTCATGGCCTGTAAAGTAATGGAATGCAGATACTTACGTTTTTCCATCCGTCAGGCACGCCTCTTGCGAATATTTGTTCTTCAAAGGAACAGCAATCAAGAAATATTTGTGGGAGAGGAGGTGAACATGTTAAGAGTTGCTCTTCTGCTAGCCGCTGCTATTTGTCTGCCGCTTTCGTCTGCGGCAACAACAAGCATGTCATTTACCGACATAACAGACAGTACTACACTCGGTGATACGGCACATGCGTACGGCATATCTCTGGGCGACTACAATGATGATGACAAGCTCGATATATTTGTTGGGAATCTCATACTCCCTTCTAAGCTGTTCCGGAACGAGGGAGATATGGACTTCACCGACGTTACTGACTCTGCTGGATTTGAAGGGGTTGTCGAGGCAAAAGGGTCTTCCATGGCCGACTATGATAACGATGGCGACCTGGATCTGGCACTCACAGGATGGGGAAGGGATTCATTCTACAGAAACAATGGTGATGGAACTTTCATTGATTACACAGACTCTGCCAACTACGCAGTTGACGATTCCGTGCACGGGATGAGTGTTGTATGGGCAGACTATGATGGCGACGGTTACGTTGACCTCTTCGTTGCCAACCTTGATGGTCCGTCAATACTTTACCGGAATCAGGGCGACGGGACCTTCTCGGATGTGACTTCTGACGCAGGGATCGACTCCGACTACGGGACCGGTGCGCTCTGGCTTGACTATGATGATGATGGAGACCCAGACCTGTTCGTTGGCAGGTATTCGGGGAAACCTGACCACCTCTACAGGAACGATGGTGACAGCACGTTCACCGAAGTGGGTGATTCTGCTGGATTGGCACACGACGACAGCACCTTCGGATGTGTGGCGGGAGATATTGATGGAGACGGTGATCTGGATCTCTTTGTCGCAAGGTTTGGAGGTGCAAGTGCTCTGTATGAGAATGATGGGGATGGGACCTTCACCGACATCACCGACTCTGCCGGGGTATCCATGTCTGGTGCCGGTACTGGCTGCGCGTTCGAAGACTTTGACTCAGATGGTGATCTGGATCTATATGTTGGCCGCTTCCTTGATGAGAACTACATGTTTGAAAATGACGGAACGGGATCGTTCACTGACGTGACAGCTGATGCAGGTGTTGGGGACGCCGGTACCAACAGAACTGGCGTAGGCATCACTGCCGGTGACCTTGATGGTGATGGAGACGTGGATATTTACTGCGGGAACCATAAGAGAAACACCCTGTTCAGAAACGATACAGAGACCAGTCTCCTTGCCGCCAACAACTGGATGGTACTCAGGTTACACGGAAGCCTATCCAATAGGAGTGCGATTGGCGCAAGGGTCTACCTCACCACTCCTGCTGGTACTCAGGTGAGAGAAGTGACTGGAGGCTCTGGAGTGTGCTCCATGAGCAGCCTTCAGCTCGAGTTTGGTCTAGGACCCCACGGCGGTGCTGACATTGTAATCAGATGGCCCAGTGGTTATGTGGAGAATCGTGCAATTTTTGGCGGTGGGTATGTTGACATTGAAGAAGGGGTGACGGGTGTGGTCGAAGGTACAGCTCACAGAAGTATTCGTCAGGCTGTCCTTCTGCAGAACAGGCCGAATCCATTCTCCTCTCGTACATTGATCAGCTATCAGATAGCTGCCAGGGGTCCTGTCGCAATCGACATTTATGACATAGCCGGCAGGCTTGTTTGCAATCTGGTCAATGGAGAGGTGAACGCCGGAACCCACACCGTACTCTGGGATGGCACAGTCTCAGGTAAGGCGGTTTCAGACGGCGTCTACATTTGCAGGCTGAGCGGCGAAGGTTTCGCCCTTGCCCAGAAAATTGTCTTGCTGAAATAGCAGCATAAGCCGCGGGTACGATAAATCTGCCGCCTGTGAGGGCGGCAGATTTTCGCTAACGGCTGGTTCACCGGCTGCGACGTCAAATCTGCAAATCTGCGTGCTAGGCACCATGCTATTTCAAGTAGGATGTACGAATTGCTAAGTACGAGGCACTAAACACCTCGTACACGGTTTCTTGCACTTTGTACTTTGCTCTTTGTCCCTTGTACTTCCGTGCGTACAGCGTATAGCGTATAGCCGTCTTATAGCCTATATCTTACAGCTTACAGCTTTCAGAAGGGTTTGATTTTCATTGACATAGAGCAAATGGGATAGTAATATCCTAAGATTATCTGGAGAGAGGAGGTGATACGTTGGCTCTTGCAAAGGAAAAGAAGGAAGAGCTGGTTTCTCAGTTCAGGATACACGAGAACGACTCGGGTTCGCCTGAAGTACAGATAGCCATTCTGACCGAAAGAATCAAGGAGATAACCGAGCACCTGAAGAAGTTCAAGAAAGACCTTCATTCCAGGGCAGGTCTGCTCAGGCTTGTGGGAAGACGGAGAAGGCTTCTTAACTATCTGATGAAGAAAGACATGAAGAAATACAAGGCAATGGTGGAGAAGCTTGGCCTCAGAAAGTAGTCGGGAGGACTAATGATACATAAGGTTGAAACGGATCTGGGAGGAAGACCGCTCATTATTGAGTGTGGGAAGATGGCCAAGCAGGCAGATGGTGCTGTCACGGTAAGATACGGTGACACGATTGTCCTGATAACTGTCTGTGCGTCTGAGGAACCGAGAGAGGGGATCGATTATTTGCCTCTTATGGTTGATTACAGAGAGAAGACCTACGCTGCGGGTAAAATACCGGGCGGTTTTTTCAAAAGAGAGGGGAGGCCGACCGAGAAAGAGATTCTGAGCGCTCGACTTATTGATAGGCCTATCAGGCCGCTCTTCCAGAAGGGTGTTATTGACGACATTCAGATAGTGGCGACGGTTCTTTCTTCAGACAGAGAAAATGATTCAGATATTCTTGGCTCGATAGGGGCGAGCTCAGCGCTGGCCGTCTCGGATGTACCTTTCGACGGGCCGATTGGAATAGTGCGCGTTGGGATGGTTGACGGGTCTTTTGTGATAAATCCAACCTTTCCAGAATTAGAGAATGCCTCCTTGAATCTCGTGGTCGCGGGGAATGAGCAGAGGATAACTACAATAGAGGTTCACGGACAGGCAGTCAAGGAGAAAGAGATTGTCAACGCTCTGGAACTCGCCCTTGGAGAGATAGGGAAGCTTGTTGAGCTGCAGAAGGAACTGCGCTCTCTGTACGGTAGGCCCAAAAGGGAGTTGCACAAGATTGAAGTCTCCCCGGAATTGAGGGAGACGGTTGTAGATCTGGCCGTAGGTCGGGTCGTCATTGCCAATTCGCTACAGGACATAGATGAGCGGTTTGTCGCTATCGAAAAGATAAAGAAGGAGCTTGTGGAACAGCTGAGTGAGAAGTATCCGGACTCAGAGGCCAAGATTGGTTTCGTCCTCGAGGAACTCATATCCAGAGACATGAGGAGAAGAGTAATAGAAGAAGGGAAGAGACTCGATAACAGGCAGATGGATGGTTTGCGTTCCATAAGTTGCGAGGTGGGTATCTTGCCGCGAGCACACGGTTCTGCCCTGTTTACCCGAGGCCAGACTCAGAGCCTTTGCGCTGCGACTCTTGGAACGACAGTGGATGAACAGAAGATTGAAAATCTTGCTGGCGAATCTTTCAAAAGCTTCATGCTTCATTACAATTTTCCCCCCTTCAGTGTTGGAGAAGTGATTCCCATAAGAGGACCTCGGAGAAGGGAAGTGGGACATGGAGCCTTAGCGGAGAAGGCTCTCCAGTCTGTGATACCCAGTGAAGATGTATTCCCTTACACAATCAGAATAGTCTCAGATATTCTGGAGTCGAATGGTTCATCTTCGATGGCCGCGGTGTGCGGTGGCTCTCTTTGTCTTATGGATGCGGGAGTACCCATAAAGTCTGCGGTGGCCGGTGTAGCTATGGGGTTGGTGGTTGAGGGTGAGAAGCAGGTGATACTCACAGATATTGCTGGCGCAGAGGACCATTATGGAGACATGGATTTCAAAGTGGCTGGGACAGCCGAGGGTATTACAGCAATTCAACTTGACACCAAAGTGGAAGGGATAACTCTAGACACCGTGGAGAAGGCGCTGGAGCAGGCACGAGAGAACAGACTGCAAATTCTGGAGGTTATGAGCAAGACCATAGAGAAACCCAGGGGTAGTATCTCTTCCTACGCTCCGGTGGTCCTGAGGATGGAAATACCGAAGAGCAAGATTGGCGAGGTGATTGGTCCTGGTGGGAGAGTGATAAGATCTTTGATTGAAGAAACTGGAGCGGAGATAGAAATCAAAGATGATGGCAAAGTCACGGTCGTGTCGCATGGTGAGGGATCAGCGGAACTGGCCATGAAGAAGATAGAGGCAATAGTTGAGGAAGTAGAGGTTGGGAAGACCTATGTTGGCAAGGTCACCAGGATTATGAATTTTGGGGCTTTCGTTGAGATTCTTCCCGGCAAAGAAGGCTTGGTTCATATCTCCCAACTGGCTCCACACAGAGTGGGGAAGGTTACCGACGAAGTGAGTGAAGGTGAAGAGGTTACAGTCAAAGTCGTTGGCGTAGATGAACAGGGAAGAATAAATCTTTCTAGAAAGGTTTTGATGGCCGGAGGGGACCAGGAAAGACATAGACCCAGGGATCAAAATACTCGACGGTACGGGAAGAAGAGATAGGCAGTGGCCAGAGAGACTTGCAGAAAGACTGTTCTACCAAACCATATGAGGATACTGACTGAGCGCATCGGCAACGTGCGCTCAGTCTCTCTGGGAGTATGGTTTCTTACCGGCTCTCGAGACGAGTCCTCGGATGAGAGGGGTATAAGTCACCTTATTGAACACATGGTGTTCAAGGGCACAAAGACGAGAACCGCCAGACAGCTTGCCGTCGACATGCAGACTCTCGGCGGGAACTTCAACGCGTACACACTCAAGGAGTTGACGTGCTACTCAGCTAGAGTCTTAGATACTGACCTGGACCGTGCGGTGCACATTGTTGCCGACATGCTCCACAACTCGACATTTAATGATGCCGACCTTAGAACGGAGAAGCGCATAATTGCGGAGGAGATCAAGGGATATCTGGACTCTCCGGATGAAGTTGCGTTTGACCTTATGGCAAAGGCGGCTCTTGGCTCGCATCCTCTTTCCAACTCAATTCTGGGCACATCTAACTCTCTAGCAGGACTGGGTCGTAAGGAAATAAGAAGGACCTTGAGGAAGCACTACACCAGTGGACGCACATTGGTTGCCGCAGCGGGCGGTGTAAGACACGATCAGTTAGTTTCGTTGGTGAAGAAGGCTTTCGATTTTCCCAGATCCAACAAGTATCTTCCCAAACCTGCGCTGGTCGATAGCAGCTCGAGAGTCAGGTCAAAGAGGAAAATGGGTATTAGCCAGGTTCACCTCTGCGTAGGATGCAAGTGCGAACCGTACTCGGGGTCCAAGAGATATGTCCTTAAGGTCTTCAACACTCTCTTCGGGGACGGGATGGGCTCACGCTTATTTCAGAAGCTGAGGGAGGAAATGGGGTTGGCGTACAGCGTATTCACGTTCGTGCTGCCCTACCGTGACGTTGGGTTATTCGGTGGATATCTGGCGGTGCACCCCAAGAATGCGTCCAGGGCAATGGATGCTTTTTACGGTGAAAGTGAGAAAATGCTGAAAGAAGGAGTGACAAGAAAGGAACTTGAGAACGCCAAGTCAGAATCGAAGAGCGCATTAGTCATATCTCTTGAGAATACCTCAAACAGGATGTCAAGGCTTGCCAACATAGAGATTTATCTCGGGCGTCGCGTGTCTGTGGATCATACTCTAAACCAGTTCGATTCTGTCAGAGAGTCGGATGTAATGGAAATGGCGTCGAAACTGCTGCAACCCTCGAAGATGTCTCTGGGTGTGGTCGGACCGATCTCCAGATCAGAAGTGAAGTCTCTGGTTCGATAACGATTACACAGAGGTCCCCATTGATCAGTAGAAGAGCAAGAAACGTTCAGGCATCACCCATCAGAAAGCTCTTTCCCTATTCTGATAGGGCCAAGAAGAGAGGGATCAAGGTCTACCACTTGAACATCGGGCAACCGGATATCGAGACACCCCACTATTTCTGGGATGCTATCCATAGCTATTCAGAGAACGTGCTCGCGTATGGCCCATCTGGAGGTACTGCGGACCTCAGGTTCGCCATTGCTGACTATCTTGTGGCAGCCGGAATAGAAGTGAGCGCCGATGAAATCTGGATAACCACCGGCGGAAGCGAAGCAATCCTCTTCACCCTGGCGGCCATCTGTGATTACGACGATGAGATTTTGATTCCGGAGCCTTTCTATACCAACTACAATGGTTTTGCAAGTATGGCCGGTGTCAGGGTAATTCCTCTGGCGACGAGGGTGGAAACGGGTTTCAGGCCTCCCGGTGCGGGAGATGTGAAGAACAAGATAACGTCAAAGACGAGGGGTCTCGTAGTTTGCTCGCCAAATAATCCTACTGGCACAGTGTATACCAGGGAAGAACTAGAGGCTCTCGCAGATGTAGTCCTGGAGCACGACATCTATCTGATTGCAGATGAGGTTTACCGGGAATTTGTCTTCGATGGCAAAAAACATACATCTGTATTTCAAATCGAAAAACTCGGCGAGCAGGCGATAATTGTGGACAGCATATCGAAGAGATTCAGTGCCTGCGGTGCCAGAGTGGGGTTTGTGGTTTCACGGAACAGAGAGTTGATGGAGTCCATACTCAAGTTCGGTCAGGCCAGGCTCTGTCCACCTACATTGGAACAGGTGGGTGCTGCCGAATGTTTCAGAAACATGAAGCACTTCATCAAAGAGATGATAGCCGAATACCAACGCAGAAGGGATGTGGTCTACGAGAGACTTCTTGCTCTGGACGGGGCGGTCTATCAAAAACCAGAGGGAGCCTTCTATGTCGTTGCCAAACTTCCCGTGGATTCATCAGAAGAGTTTGCCAAATGGATGCTCAGCGATTTCGATGTTGACGGGAAAACAACTATGGTCGCACCGGCTGAAGGGTTCTATGCAACTCCTGGCAAAGGGGTGGATGAGGTGAGAATAGCATATGTGCTCAACGAGGAAGATCTCAAAGTAGCAATGGACATTTTGCTTGAGGGTGTACAGGAGTACAACAAGAAGAACCAAGATAAGTGAGGCCGCGCCGAGGGATGGTATCACCTGACAACGCAGAAAAGAAGGAAAAGATACTGGTGTCACTCTGGCCGGGACTGGGCGACATCATGTTTGCGACCCCTGCCTTGAGAGCCCTCAGGCACAAGTTCCCTGAAGCCAACATTACAGCCATGAGCCTCTGGGGAAAGGTGGGAAGGCCACTTCTGGCGCACAACCCCTATGTGGATCGACTCATCTTCATGAATCCGAGGGAATTTCTTTCCCCGATCAGGTGCTACGCTTTCTGGAAAAAGCTCAGATCTGAGAAATACGACCTGGCGGTTCAACTCTCCTTCCCGATTCATTGGTTGTTTTATCTGCTGGGCATAAGAAAGAGAGTGGGCTTTGGCCCTGGACCTTTCTGGTGGTTGGTTCCCAACCGTGAAGGGAAGGATCGGAACACGCATGCAACGGATCATTTTATCAGAGCCATAGACCGAATCGACGGGGTTCCCTACCGGGACGGTAAAGGCTACGATCTCAAATTGACCAAGGGTGAACTTGGGACGGCGCAGAGAATACTTGCTGAGTGGGAGCACACGGATAGTCCAATTGCTGTTGTACACCCTGGTGCTCGCTGCAACAAGAACAAAAGATGGGGCATGGAGAAATTAGTGGCGCTCATGAATAAGTTGCATCGTCAGTTCTCGGTTCGATTCATTCTTGTTGGCGGTGAGGATGATTCTCATATGAGTCAGTCAATTGCGAAACAGACTGAGGCGCGGACCCTCGACCTCGCGGCCAAGCTCTCGCTCACTGAGACAGCAGCTGTCGTTTCGAAGTGCGATCTCTATATAGGAAACGATACAGGGCCGACACACATTGTTGGCGCCACAGGTACGCCAATTGTGGCCATTTTTGGCTCCTCGAACCCGAGTGCTTTCAGGCCCCTGACCGACAAGGCAATTGTTATAACACCTGAGATGGAGTGTGCCCCTTGCTTCCATCCGGTCGGTCATATGTGGCTTTTGTGGGGGCTTCGTCTGAGGTATTACAATCAGTGCAGGGCTATGGATTCTATCAGTGTTGATGACGTCTTCAGAGCTTGTGAGAGCTTTCTTGCGAAATGAAAATCTGGTTGATCAAATTCGGGACGTTAGTGGCGTTGGTTTTTCCCAGGTTCTTGTCCTATCTCATCGCTGGCCTTTTGGCGCATTTTGCTTATTTTCTTCTTGGCAAGAGGAAAAAGGCTCTGTTCACTAATCTGCATCACATCTGCCGTGGAGAAACTGACAGGCGTACGTTTCTCGCGAGAAAGACATTGCAGAATTTCGCAAGAGCTACTGTAGATTTCCTGAGTATACCCTCTATGAAAAGAGATGAGCTCCCAGGCATGGTGCGTGACGAAGGGATGGAAAATCTGGATCGGGCTCATGCGAAAGGAAGAGGTGTGATCGTGGTAACGGCTCATCTGGGAAACTGGGAATTAGCTGGTTGCTATCTGGCCTCTTTTTCTTACCCTATTACTGCTGTGGCAGAGTCAAAGGGACCAGGTGAGAAGATCTTCGAATTCTATCTTCACTATCGCCAACATATGGGGATGAAGATCGTCGCCCTGGAGGAGAAGGGGTTGGTTCATAGGCTGCTGGGCGTTCTTGACCAGAAAGGAATTGTCGTTTTGGTGGGCGACAGAGACCTATCGGAATCAGGTATCAGGGTCCGTTTCTTTGACAGCACCGTTTCTTTTCCGCAGGGGCCTGCCGTGTTGGCTTTGAGGAGTGGTGCACCCATCATATGCGGTTATCTGCTCAGGGGTGAGAGAGGAGAAAAACCCTATCGGGTCGTTGTTGATCCTATGATAGAATTCAAAAGGAGTGGCCGTCTGTCTGAGGATGTGCGGTCGCTCACGCAGATGATTGCCGATAGGATTGCAAACCAGGTAATGAGATTTCCCGATCAGTGGTATGTCTTTCAGCCACCATGGGAGGAACACCATGCGCATCCTGATGGTGTCAGATAACTACTATCCCTATCCTGGTGGGATAGCCGAGCACATCCATCACGCGTCTTTGGAGTTGAGAGAGCTCGGTCACGAAGTCAAGATTCTGACAGCTTCCTATGGCGACAACCGCAGTTTCGGGAGCCCTCAGGTTATTCGTGTGGGACGGGGTGTTGTCATTCCAGTCAATAGATCTTTCTGTCTTGTTCCAGTGGGCTGGCGGCTCTCAGAAAGGGTAAGACAGGTACTTCGTGAGGGTGATTTTGACATTGTTCACACCCACGGACCTCTGGCACCAGTCTTGCCGATGTTGGCTATCAAGCATTCTAAGGCTGTCAACATTGCCACTTTCCATGCTGCCCATTCTAGCTCCCTGGGGTATAAGATTTTCTCTCCCATTCTGCGTCACTACTTCGATAAGCTGAGTGGCCTCATCGCTGTTTCCGAAGTGGCCAAAGAGTCTATGGACAGGTACTTCCCCGGGGACTATAGGATTATTCCAAATGGTATAGACATAAAGAGGTTCAATCCTGATCTTGAGCCAATTGAGACATATGCCGACGGAAGGCCTAACATACTTTTCGTGGGAAGATTTGACCCGAGGAAGGGGTTGAAGTATCTTTTGATGGCAATGCCCAGGATACTGAAATCGGTTCCAGAGGCAAGGCTGCTCGTCGTGGGCAAGGGGTTTTTGGAAAGCTATTACAGGAGGTTTCTTGACGCAGAATTCAGAGAATCGGTGGTGTTTGTTGGCTACGTCGAACCCGAGCTTCTACCTAGATACTATACTACCTGTGATGTTTTCTGTTCACCTGCAACCGGAGCGGAAAGCTTCGGTATCATACTTCTGGAAGCGATGGCCGCAGGCACACCCCTGGTAGCGTCTGGCATTGACGGATACAGACGCGTGATCAGCCACATGGATGATGGGATTCTGGTTCCACCGACGGATTCTGAAGCCTTGGCAGATGGTATAGTCAAACTTCTGAGTGACAGATCCCTGAGGATGAAGTTCAGGGAGAATGGTCTTAAGAAGGCGGAGTTCTATTCATGGGAAAGAGTCACCAAGACCATTGAGCAGTACTATGTCGAAGTTATAGAAAGGGTGTCCCGCAAGTGAAGAGGACGGGTCTTTTCTCAATCTTCCGCAATCGGAACTTCCGGGTCTTTTCTCTGTCCCAGGCAGTATCACAGTTTGGTGACAAACTCGACCACGTCGCCTTGATAGCTGTGATTGGTGTCATGGCCGGAAGTTCCTCTACTGCCCTGGCAGAGCTGGCAGTTTTCTTCACTCTACCAGTTCTCATTTTTGGACCAGTATCAGGTGCGCTGGTCGATAGATGGAGCAGAAAGAAAGTGATGGTTACTTGTGACGCATTCAGGGGACTGCTGGTCATATTGATACCCCCGGTAGTATTTCTGAGTGGCAGTCTGTGGTCTATGTATCTGATAGTCTTTGCTGTCTTTTTTATGGGACTCTTTTTCAATAATGCAAAAATGTCAATAATCCCCAACATGGTTGGACAAGATCAGCTTCTCGCTGCAAATTCTGCCGCCACTCTTATAGGGAGGATAGCCACGGTTGCCGCTTTCTTTCTTGGCGACCTAATAGTCCACTGGAAGGGTTGGAACAGGCTCCGAATTGAAGGCTGGCAGGCAGGTTTTTACCTTGATGGCCTGACTTTCTTCATTTCAGCAGTTGCCCTCACCATGATAACTGTCGTGTTCAGGAGATCCACAGACGCTGACAAGCCGGGCTTGAAGAATCAGACTTTCGTGAGGATGTTCCGGAGGACGCTTGTCGATGTGAGAGAGGGGTTCAAGCTCATAATGGCGAAAAGAGAGATAACGTTCGTCATGGCTTCCGTGGTGGTTTTGACATTCGTGGGTGGCTCCGTTTATGTGCTGGCGGTTCCTATCATACAATCCGAACTCGAGAGGGGTGCATTCAGTTATGGAACACTTGGGGCGATTATGGCAGTGGGTATGGTCATAGGTTCATTCTTGTATGGCAACTTCGGTCATAGGATGAGAAAGAGTACCGTGATAATTGCAGGTTTTGGGATTATCGGTACCTTCATGATTGTCTTTTCGATGCTCAGATCTTTCCTGGTAACAAGCGGTCTGCTCATCATATCGGGAATGATTCTTGCGCCCATTGTGATCACCCAGGACACACTACTGCACGAGATCGTTCCGGAGGAGATAAGAGGGAGGATATTCGGTACCAGAGAGTGGACTCTCAACGGTTTATTCATGCTTTCGGCTGTGGTGATGAGTTTGATTGCCAACTTCAGCTCGGTGAGAATTACGCTTAGAGGTGTGGGCATTCTCGTTTTCCTCCTGGCAGTAATGGGCCTGGCAAACAGACGCTCATTCATTGGTAATAGAGTATGAGTTCAGTCAAGAGAAGCCGCTCGCCGCTAGAGACGCCTGTTCAATATGTTAAGGGTGTGGGCCCCAGAAGAGCTACCATTCTGGCTCGACTGGGGATAGAAAATGTTGAAGACCTTCTATATCATGTTCCCAGGCGCTACGTGGATAGAAGCACGATAAGAAAGATTCGGGACTTGAGGATAGGTGAGCATGAAACCTTTCTTGGAAAGGTCGTGACCAAAGGCCTGCGTAGAACCAAATCAGGCGAGCCCGTCTTCAGTCTGGCCCTGACAGATGGCACGGAGATAATAACCTGCAAGTGGTTCAACCAGCCCTATCTTACAAACACTTTCAAGGTGGGCGATGAGTTCATTGTCAGTGGTGACATAAATTACTACAGGGGACTCCAGACCATACATCCTGAATATGAAAGGGCATCCGATGCTGAACAGCTACTTCACACAGGGAGGGTGGTTCCTATCTATCCGCTGTCTGAAGGTATCGGCCAGAAACAGATGAGGAAAATCGTCAGAAATGCACTGGATCTGGGTCTTCCGTGCGTGGAAGAAACTCTCCCGGAAGATATGGTGAGAAGAAAAGGATTGCTCGCCCGCAAGGAAGCGGTATCGCAGGTCCACTTTCCTGAGATACCGGAACAGGGAGAGGAGGCCAGAAGAAGGATGGCCTTCGATGAGCTTTTCTATCTCCAGCTTCTGCTTGCTATCAGGAAAAAAAGGATGCTGACGCCACGGACAGGGATAAGGTTTGACAAAGGAGAACGTCTCTGTCGCATGCTTCTAGAAGGACTGAAATTCGAACTTACGAAAGCGCAGAAGAAAGTTCTCTCTGAGATAAAGGAGGATATGCGTGGAGGACGGGTAATGAACCGTCTGCTGCAGGGAGATGTGGGAAGCGGAAAGACGATTGTAGCCGTTATGGCATTGCTGATAGCAGTAGAATCTGGATACCAGTCGGCTATCATGGCTCCCACAGAGATACTTGCTGAACAGCACTATCTGGTGATGAAAGAGCTTCTGCAGGGAATCGACTTGGAGGTTATCCTGTTGCTCGGAAAGATGTCAAAGAAAGAGAAGGAAGAGGCTTACTGCCTGATGGAGTCCGGTGAAGCCTCAATTGTAATTGGAACTCACGCTCTTATTGAAGAAGGGGTACATTTCAAATCACTCGGTCTGGTCGTGGTGGATGAACAGCACAGGTTCGGTGTGGTGCAGAGGGCGAAGTTCAGAAGAAAAGGTTTCTGCCCTGACTTCCTGGTGATGACTGCCACTCCCATTCCGAGGACCCTGTCTTTGACACTGTATGGAGATCTGGACATCTCCATCATAGATGAACTTCCGCCTGGAAGGAAGAAGGTCACAACCAGGGTGGTGGGTGAGAATAAGAGGGAGAAGGTTCATGGTTTTGTTAGAGATGAGATGGCGAAGGGAAGACAGTGCTATGTTGTCTGCCCGTTAATAGAGGAGTCGGAGAAACTCGATTTGAAAGCTGCCCAGGAGGTTCACAAGCGGCTGAAAAATGACATTTTTGAGGACCTGAATGTTGGGCTGTTGCACGGTAGGATGAAGCCGGACGAGAAAGAGAAGACGATGCGGGAATTCAGGGCGGGGAAAACCCATATTCTGGTTTCCACGACAGTAATAGAAGTGGGTGTTGATGTGCCAAATGCTACAGTGATGATAGTTGAGCATGCAGAGAGGTTCGGGTTGGCTCAGCTGCATCAGCTCAGAGGTCGGATTGGAAGAGGAGCTGAAAGATCGGTTTGCGTGCTCATGTGCGGGAGACAGCTCTCCCGAGAGGCAAGAGAAAGGTTGAATGCAATGGCAAAGACGACTGACGGATTCGAGATTGCGGAGATGGACCTTCGATTGAGGGGACCTGGAGAATTCTTTGGCACGAGACAGCATGGTTTGCCAGAGATGAAGGTCGCGGATTTGGTTGCTGATTCAAAGCTTCTGGTAGGCGCAAGGGATGAGGCATTCAGAATTGTGAATGAAGACACGGACCTTCTCATGGAGAAGAACAGAG
The DNA here is from genome assembly GCA_004376575.1 of candidate division TA06 bacterium. NCBI lineage: Bacteria > candidate division TA06 bacterium. The sequence continues at coordinate 13,727 of SOJN01000142.1, forward strand.
TCATAAGAAAAGTGTTCATGTCCAAGTACAAAGAAAGTCTGGAACTCGCGAGGGTAGGATGAGAGTAGCAATTACTTTGGCGACCATCTTCTTCCTGTGCATGGTCATCTCCGGATGCAGGATACAGGAAGAGGCGGGCGGGAAGGAGACAATGGTTGTTGTTGTTTGCAGTGATGATGACTGGAGTGACGCGGGTCCTGCTCTGGAGAAAGCCTTCTCGGTGAAGGAGAAGACTCTTGAAGGACAGAGGATTTTCGAGTTGAAGCGTGTGCCTGCAAAAGATATGGATATGTATCGATACCGTAAGAACCTTCTATTAATGGGGAGTATCCACTCAGACCTGATGAAAGGAGTTCTTAGCGAGGATGCAAAGGTGATGGTCAGCTCCGGGGAATCTTACATGTTCGGGAGCCTTGATGCTTGGGCGAATAACCAGATACTGGTTATGACGGTTTCGTCGGAGGATAAATCCCTTGGCGAGATTACTAGGTCCACCGCTCGATCAGCCTTCAAGTATTTCAGGGAGGAGTGCCGGGAGAGGATAAGAAGAAGGATATACAGCAGCGGAATCGAAGAAGGACTGAAAGCTCAAATGAAGGAAAGACATGGGTGGAGTATTGACCTGCCCAAGGCTTACATTCCTGCAGCCGAGGACTCAATTGGCCACCTGGTTTCGTTCATCAAACATGTCCCTGAAAGAGTCATATCAGTCTACTGGGGTTTTGACAAGGAGAGGAAATCCTGGGTCGATATCAGAGACGAGATGGGGGCCAGGTATCTGCAGGGGGACATAGTTCATAGAGATAGATACAGAGAAATATCGACCACCTTCAGAGGACATAAGGCTGTTAAGCTTACAGGACACTGGGAGAACAAGAAGAAGATTATGGGAGGGCCGTTTGTGGCGTACTGTTTTCAAGATACCATCTCAGGAACATACTACATGGTTGACTACAATATTTTTGCTCCCGCTGAAAAGAAGTGGCCGATCGTGGCTCAGATGGAGTGGATAGCGCAGACGTTTAAGATATACCGTTAAGAAGGACAGAGTACAAAGGAGAATTACAGATTACGAATTACCGATTACGACCCGCCCTTCCTTGTCTCTTCGTGTTCATGGTCTCTATCATCGATTTTATATTTTCGTAGGAGTGGGAGGCTAGGTTACAGAAGGACAAAGGGCGACGGGCGACGGAACGAAATAGGGCGACGCCATCGAAGAGGGCGTGAGGGATATTTCGTCCTTCGTCGGCATAGGCCGACGGAGGAGAATCTGCTGCTCACACGACTTTTGTCAAATGTCAAGTTGAAAATCCTTCGACTGGTCGGAGGGTCGTAGATCCTTCGCGCTCGGCTTCGCCAAGCATAAACTCCGTCGGAGGGCACCGTCCCCAAGCATGACGCATAAGTCATTACGTTACAAGGGGAAAGAAAGGTAGGAGAAACAGGGAAGAAGGCAAAATGTCAAATGTCAAGTTGAAAATCCTTCGACTGATCGGAGGGCACCGTCCCCAAGGCCAGCGGCTGACAGCTATCTTACAACCTATGTCCTAATTCTTACATCTGGTTCTTGTGATTACCTGTGTTAATCTCGTGGTTATTGGTTTTCTTTTCTATTTTCCCTTCGACAAGCTCAGGATCTCCGACGATTTTCTATTTTCGTTTTTCGTGGTCTTACATCTTGCGTAATGTTGAATCCGCGCTTTTTGGCTTCTTCGACCATGGTGGGGCCAGGGACTGCGAGTTCGACTGGAATGGCGCCGCGCTCTATTTTCCCCTGTGCGGCAAGTATGGCGACAATGGAGGTATGCCAGCCTGTCAGCCTCTGCATCGCTGTGAAGCCAGTTTTGTAATCAAAATAGTCGATAAGCTCAACGAGAGCTTCAGCTTGTTTGCCGTCCTTTTCTCCGATACACTCGACGCGTATCACACCCACGTCACGGATTTCAGGCTGTACTATCTTCGGCTCGAGCAGCGCGTGAAGCACGTCGCGTGGAACAACCTTGTCCCCGCCTACTTGGATCGGTTCGAGTCCAAGTAGACCTAGCTGCGCAAAAGCCTTGAACTGTGCCCAATGGCCGGGATATCTGAGAGTCTTGTTTTCCAGGCGTTCAAGTCTTCCCTCAAAAGTCCATGGTGCTGTTGAAAGTCCACCCGATGTTACTGCCGCTTCTAGCCGGCCAAGTGGTTGTGGAAAGTCGAGTTCCTCGAAGCCCTCGAAGCAAGGCACTTCTGTTATTTTGCCATCGCGAAGGAAATATGCGCTGCCGTAGTATTCATTGGTGAGCCCGCCGATGTTGAATGTCAGGAGGTAATTCCACGGCGGCTCTGGATTTTGGGGCAGCCCACCATCCCAGATGTACACCTCGCGTGGCTCATCAAGAAGGGACATCGCGTACACGGCCAGGGATATGTTCATTCCCGGTCCCATGCCACAATCAGGAACTATGGTTACGCCCGCGTCCCTGGCCCTGGCATCAAATTGCAGTTGCTTGCGAACGATATCTGTATTACCTCCCATGTCACACATGTTCGCGCGAACTCGAATTGCGATCTCCGTGATCGCCGGATTCAGCGGGTAATGCATGCTGCTTATGAGGGTGGTCATGCCGTCCAGAACCGGAATCAGTTGAGCGGCGTTGCGGGCATCCTCCTGAATCGGTCTTACGACTTCTCGGTCCAGAAGCTTGTTGATATGCTGAGCCCCGGCTGTAGCAGCCTTGGAGTTAATATCAAGGAGAACGACTTCTTGAGCGTTTCCAAATCTGGCAAGATCGTATGCTGCTGCCACACCCTGTCTTCCAGCTCCCAGTACAGCGTATCTGTAATTCATCTCGCTCCTTCCAGACTCTTCGCGTGCATCTGTCATTGACCATTCTCTTTGTCCATCTGATTCAGGCGGTTCCTGAACTTTGGTCTTTGGAGTTTGCCATAAAATCCATGTATGTTTCAAGCGAAACTTGCCTTGCTTCGCTCACTCACGAACACGAAGATCGCTTCACCCTCTCCTTAATCTCCCTCGACTTCTCCCTCCGTGGCTCCGTGGGACTTCGCGTCGGGCTACGCGCAGGGCAAGCAGGACAGGCCCCGTGTATCTCGCTTCGCGAGAAACGGGGGACCGTGAAACGCCCCGGGCAGGCAGAATCCTCGGCAGCTTGCAGTTTATGCTTCGTCCTTCTCAGTGTTTTTGTTGAAATGCCTCATTTGCTGGCCGCTTAGCTCCTGTTTTGGACTTGACATTTGTGGTAAGGGTCATTAAAATATGAATTTGGCGGAAGAGGATTCCGATACAGTGGAGGTGCTTTCCAAAGGGGGTTTCTAAGAAATGGCCGACCCAGATTTTCTGGACCCGGAGATAGAACGGCTGACGGAGAAACTGTCCAAAGATCCCAATTCGATGGTCTTTGCTCCCCTTGCTGACTCTTACAGAAGGAGCGGCCTGATTGAGGAAGCGATAGACATTGTGAAGAAAGGTCTGGACAAGCATCCTGGCTATGCGAGTGCATATATTGTTCTGGGAAGATGCTATCAGGACCAGAAGATGTATGAACTTGCTCGTGCTGAGTTTGAAAAGGCTCTTGAAGTTGCGCCTGAGAACTTTGTTGCTGCAAAGCTATACGCGAGCATGCTTGTTTCGCTTGGGCAGAAAGAGGAAGCTATCAAAAGGTTCAAACAGCTTCTGGAGACTGACCCCGGCAATGCAGACGTAGAAAGATCGCTCGAAGAGTTGGGAGCGGGGGACGCAGAGCCGGTGCCGGAAGAACTGAGCAGCAATGCCGATCCCAGCGTGTTCGATATCGGAAGTATAGAGGAGAAGAAGCAGGCTGCGGGTGCGCCAGACGCAAGCGGTATCTCCCCTGAAGCCGGTCGCGAGACGAAACCGGATTTGGAGGCAGTGTTTGGTGGAGAATCCTCAACGCCAGTGGCTGGAGGCGCGGAGGAAAGTCGTAGAAGTCCGTTTGATTTTGGGACTATACCTGACGCTGCTGCCAGGGAGCCTGACAAAATCGAGAGGACCGAGGATGTGCCTCCCGCATTCCTTGAGCCAACAGTTGTTGGTGAAAGAGGCACTGTGAGAAAACCGCTGGACCTCGGAGGTATAGCAGAGCCTGACGTGGAGGGCGAGCAGCTGCCTGATGGCGAGGAAGGGTCTGGCGCAGCGGACACATATGCGGAACTGCCGAGTGAAGAGAGTCGTCAGATTCCTGAGGCCGACAAGGGACTTGCTGAACTCTATGCTGCGCAGGGAGCAATAGATAAAGCAATCGAGACCTATGAAAGGCTCCTTGAAACGGAACCCTCTAACGAGGAGTACAAGAGGAGGTTGGCGGAACTGAGAGAAGGCCTTGAGCCTATCGTCAGAGAGGAAAGTGTCTTCCCCAGCGAAATCCTCGAGCCTATATCTGAATCTTCAGCCCCTATTGCTCAACCCGAGCCAACTCCAGAGGTGCAGCCACCAGATGACTCAGAACTTGAGAAACCTTCGGCTACCGAAACTATTTCTCTGAACGAACTTTTCAAAGATGAAGAAGTGACCTCAGAACCCGTCAGGCCGAAAGAAACTGTGCATCCTTCTATGATGGAGGGGAAAGAAAAGGCTAAACCAAAAGAAGGCGAGGAGTCCAGGGAAGGGTTTGAATCCTTCCAGAATTGGCTGGATGGTCTGGAAAAATAAGGGTTTTCTATGCATCCAAGGCTTGTTCGTCTAAGAAAGCAAATGAAAGCAAACGGTGTCGATCGTTTTCTCGTTGTCGATCCAAAGAACCTCAGGTATATAACCGGATTTACTGGGTCGTGGGGGGCGCTCCTGGTTGATTCGGCCGATGCGATTTTGATCACAGATTTCAGATACGCAGAGCAGGTGGAGGAGGAGACCTCCGGGTTCGATATTCGGATAACAAAGGAACTCCCTTTTCTTGAGGCTGCCAAAGTGCGGAATGGCTTTAAGGGGAGATTTGGTTTTGAGGCGAAGTCCGTGAGCTGTTTTGATTTCGGAAAGTTGAAAGAGGCCCTGCCCGGTACAGATCTTGTACCATGCGAGAATCTTGTTCAGGAACTGCGGGTTGTGAAAGATTCCTTTGAAATAGGAAAGATCAGACACGCGTGTGAGATAGGTGATGAGGTCTTTTCTGAGATCTTGAAGCAGGTTAAGCCGGGGGTGTGCGAAGCGGACCTTGCAGCTGAGATTGACTACCAGTTCAGGAAAAGAGGTTCGTCCGGTCCGGCTTTTGATACAATCGTGGCCTCCGGGCCGAGATCTTCCATGCCACATGCCAGAGCGGGGAGCCGGGAGCTGGAGAAAGGAGACATGGTCACTTTTGACATGGGGGCAGTGTTTGAAGGTTACTGTTCTGATATGACTCGAACGGTGGTTGTGGGAAAAGCAGACGATTCCCAGAGAAACATATACCATCTGGTTCTTGATGCGCAGCAGAAGGCGGTGGACCTGATAAAATCTGGTGTCAAGTGCTCGGATCTTGATAAGGCCGCAAGAGGAAAGATAGAGCAGGCCGGCTATGGCGAAAACTTCGGACACAGGCTGGGGCACGGTGTTGGGCTCGACGTTCATGAAGAACCAAGCCTGTCGTCTCAGAATGACAGTCCAGTGGAAACAAACACGGTGTTTACAGTGGAACCAGGCGTATATCTGGCCAAAAGGTGGGGAGTGAGGATTGAGGATACGGTTGTCGTGCGAAAAGAAGGGTGTGAGATACTCACGGGATCTCCCAAGGATCTGCTGGAACTCTGAAAGGCACTGATGGCCACAACTGCTGATTTCAGAAATGGGATGACATTGAGAGTGGATGGAGATATCCTTGAAATAGTAGAATTTCTTCATGTAAAGCCGGGTAAAGGTGGCGCATTTGTGAGGAGCAAGCTGAAGAACGTGAGAACTGGTGCTGTGACAGAAAAGACCTATAGGGCAGGTGAGAAGGTCACTGAGGTGAGACTGGAGAGGCGGTCGATGGAGTACATATATAAGGATGGTGATTCATACGTGTTCATGGACAAGGGGACCTTCGAACAGATACTTGTCCCAGAAGACTACCTCAAGGACAAACTTTCTTTTCTTAAAGAAGGTACTCTGACAACCGTGCTGTATGCAGGTGAAGAACTTGTGGGAGTGATACTCCCCACCTTCTGCGATCTGGTGGTGACAACCACTGACCCTGGTCTCAAAGGTGATACAGCAAGCGGGGGGAGCAAGCCGGCAACTCTTGAAACAGGTCCTGTCATTGCAGTACCACTTTTTGTGAACGAGGGTGATGTGGTCAGGGTTGACACGAGAACCAAGGAATATGTAGAACGGGTGGGAAAACAAGAGAAAGGGAAGTGAAAGGGATGGAGGGTTGGCCAGCATGAGAATGTCTACAATAAAGAAGCTTATCAAGCTTGTGGAGGAAAGCAGGATCTCAGAACTCGAGGTGGGAAGATTTGGTACCAGAGTGAGAATAAGCAAGAACAGTGGTTCGGCTAAGGGTCCGGCCGTTGTCGAGGCGGTCAGTCCCGCACCGACTCAAGAGGTGGGAAGGCCGAGCAAGCAGCGCAAAGAGGGGCTTGTCGCAGCGGTTGCTCCAATGGTGGGGACCTTTTTCAGGGCTCCGGCACCGGACGCTCCTTCCTACATCGAAGTGGGAGACTATGTGAAGAAAAACCAGGTTCTCTGCATCATTGAGGCGATGAAGCTCATGAACGAAATAGAATCTGAATTCGAGGGTCGGGTCGTGGAGGTTCTTGTCAAGAATGAGCAACCTGTGGGATACGGGGAAGAACTCTTCCTTATTGAGCCGACTTGATAATATTTGCGGAGGTGAAACATGGATCTAAAGCCTCTACTTGAACAGATGGTCAAAGATGATGCGTCTGATTTGCATTTGAAGGCAGGGGCACGGCCCATACTGAGGATAGATGGCAAACTGGTTCCTGCCAACGAAAAGATACTGAGCCCGGACCACCTGCGGAAGATTGCGATTCAGTTGATGACTGAGGACCAGCAGCGTAGGTTTCAAAGGGACAAAGAGCTGGACTTCTCAATAGGTATTCAGGATCTTTGCCGTTTCAGGGTAAACGCCTATATGCAGAGGGGCTCTATTGCCATTGCGATGAGGACAGTCCCCCTGTCGGTGAAGCACCTGGATCAACTGAACCTCCCGCCGGTACTGAAAGATCTCTGTATGAAACCCAGAGGGCTCATACTCTGTACGGGAACGACAGGAAGCGGCAAGTCAACCACGCTGGCTGCAATGATTGAACACATAAATATGACCATTGCCAAGAATATCATCACAATAGAAGATCCCATCGAATTTGTCTTTAGAGATGATAAAAGCGTGATTAATCAAAGGGAGCTCGGAACAGATACACATTCCTTCGCGTCTGCACTCAAGCATGTGATGAGACAGGATCCAGATGTTATCCTGATTGGAGAGATCAGAGATAAGGCTACAATTGATACGGGCATCAAGGCTGCAGACACTGGTCATCTTGTTATGGCCACGCTGCACACCATGAATGCCACAGAAACGATAAATAGAATCATATCGTTCTATCCCACTCACCAGCAGCAGCATATCAGGGTCTTGCTGGCAACCACCCTTTCAGGTGTGGTCTGTCTAAGGCTAATGCCAAGAGCAGATGGGAAGGGAAGAATTCCTGCTGTGGAGATAATGATTTCTACGGCTACGATAAGGGAGTATCTTCTGGACCCGGTTAAAACTATGCTCATTCCGTCAGCGATTGAAGAAGGCATGGCCCAATACAGCATGCAATCCTTCGACCAGTCAGTTATGCGTCTGTACGTGGATGGTATGATCACCTATGATGCAGCCATAGAAAATGTGACCAATCCGGATGAGTTCAATCTGCGCCTGAGAGGTATTGAAGCCACTGCCGACCGTGGATGGGGTTCTTTCGAGAACAAATAGGTCCCCGCGGTCTTTTCCTCCCCAAGCCGGAATATGTTCAAGAAAATGCTCATAGCAAACAGGGGCGAAATCGCCCTTAGAATCATTCGCGCCTGCAGGGAACTGGGGATAGCCACAGTAGCAGTCTTTTCCGAAGCAGACAAGGATTCACTCCATGTGAGATTTGCTGACGAAGCCCTATGCATAGGCCCTCCCGAGAGTGCCAAGAGTTATCTGAACATTCCGAGAATAATCAGTTCGGCCGAGGTCACCAACGCCGATGCCATACATCCCGGGTATGGCTTCCTTGCTGAGAATCCAGAGTTTGCCGATGTTTGCGAAAGCTGCGGAATACGGCTTGTAGGCCCATCTTCTTCAGTGTTGTCGGCTATGGGAGACAAAATAGCAGCCAGGAGTGCGATGCGCAAGTTGGGAATTCCTGTGGTTCCCGGAAGCGAAGATGCCGTCGTTTCCATTGAGGAAGCCGCGGCAATTGCTGAGAAGATAGGTTATTCAGTTATTCTCAAAGCTGCAGCGGGTGGCGGCGGAAAGGGGATGAGACTGGCTTCTGACAGAAAGGGGTTGGAAAGCGGTTTCAGGATCGCCCAGGCTGAGGCGATGGCAGCCTTCGGTGATCGGAGGCTCTATCTCGAGAAATACCTGAGCAAACCACGTCACATCGAGTTTCAGATTCTCGCAGACGGAGATGGGAACGTTCTTCACTTCGGAGAGAGGGAGTGCTCGATTCAGCGGAGGCACCAGAAACTTGTTGAGGAAGCGCCTTCTGTCGCAGTAGATGAAAAGTGCAGGAAAAAGATGGGAGAACTGGTAGTAGAAGGTGCGAAGTCTGTTGGATATGACAGTGCAGGAACTATGGAGTTTCTCATGGAGTCCAAATCGAAAATGTACTTCATGGAAACGAACGCGAGAATTCAGGTCGAACACCCGGTCACAGAGCTGGTAACCGGGGTAGACCTGATAAAAGAGCAGATCAGGGTCGCGTCAGGCGAGAAATTGTCATTGAAGCAGGAAAACATCAAATTGGCTGGCCACGCAATCGAGTGCAGGATAAACGCGGAAGACCCTGAGAGAGGGTTCATCCCGAGTCCGGGCAAGGTTCTGGGATTCCACGTCCCAGGGGGGCCAGGAATCAGGGTTGATACGCATGTGTATGCTGGGTATGAAATCCCTCCATTCTACGACTCAATGCTGGCAAAGTTGATAGCCTTTGGCAATACCAGGACAGAAGCGATTGCCAGGCTGAGCAGAGGACTTTCTGAATTTGTGATTGAGGGAGTCAAGACAACAATCCCCTTTCATCAGAGAATAATCGAGAACGAAGAGTTCCTGCAGGGGAACATACACACGTCGTTTGTCGATATTCTCCTTTCGGAGCAGAGTTGACTGAAGCGATGTCACTGACTGAGTTTGATGATTGGACGAGGAGGCTCGCTAAGCTTGCTGCGGATTCCGGGGTGGATATTATTGGGTTTGCCAGCGTGAATGGGATGGAAAGTCTGGTGCACGAGTCGCTCAAGGGGTCTGTTTCCAGTCTGCAGTACGGGATCTCGTTGGGGTACAGGCTCTCAGACTCCGTAGTCGAAAACATAAAAGACAGCCCGACGCTCTTGTACAAACAGCACTATAAGACGGTCAACTGGATACTCGATCAGTGCGCAGCCAGGGTAGCCCGCTTGATCGAATCGTCAGGGAGGAGGGCTCTGGCAATTCCTGCTTCTCAGACTGTTGACTGGGAGAGACAGGTCGGGCACATGTCGCACAAGGCGGTTGCTGTTGCCTCGGGTCTGGGCTGGATAGGCAAGTCAGGGCTGGTGGTGAACAAGAAGCACGGCGCGAGGATCAGGTTCGCTTCGATTCTAACAGACCTGCCAGTAGAGATAGGAGGTCTGATAGAGAATGGATGCGGGAAGTGCGCGCGATGCATTGAGCTATGCCCGGCAGGTGCAATAAGCGAATCCGGCTACGACATGAGCAAATGCCTTTCCCAGTTGAAGACATTCGCCAGAAGGCCGGGCATAGGGGTGTACATCTGTGGGATCTGTGTCAAGGCCTGCCCTGTCAGGAAGGCGGAAGAATGAGGAGACCTGGTAGTGTAGGGATAGGATTTGAAGCCAGCACGAGGCTTTTTGTCCTGTTGCTCGTAGTTTTTCTTCTGCTGGTGGACGTCGGTCTCTACTATGCGCTTTCCAGACTTGAAAATGTTATGGTCGATGAGTTCGACAGAAGGCTTCTAGTTTCATCTGTAATGGTCAAAGAAAGGCTTGAGATCAGTTCTCTGAGAGCTCTTCTGCAAGGCAAGGGTGGCGAGGAACCCGCGAGGCTTCTCAGAAAGAGCCTGAGAAGTGCGGCGCTCAGGAGCAGACTACTAAGAGCTACGATAATCGACAAAGAATACCGGGTTCTCCTCGACTCACGCATTATTGAACACCCCGCAACTGTGAAACTGGTTGAAGAGGACTTTCCGGATCTGGATCCCGTCTGGTCAGGCGAAGATCTTTTCGCGAACGTGAAAAGCGAAGGCCCCCTCTGGACAAGGTATCTGTTTTCCCCTCTTTCAGATGGTCAAAAGGTGTATGCCGTGCTGGCAATAGGCTCGGACTTCTCGCTTCACAGGCGTCTTCTGAGAATGGCTAGAAGCTACATGGTGGTAAGAATTCTGGGCATGGTCTCTGTGGTAGGAGTCGCCCTCTTTTTCGTCGTCTCTGTGTTGAGACCCTTCAGGAGGTTGAAGGAGACCGCTGAGGTGATCAGACATGAGGCCGACGGAGAAGAGGACAGCGAATTCATAATATCGACCTTTCAGAGGGTGATTGAAGATCTGAGGAAGAAGGAGGCTGAACTGGGAAGGCTCTACGCCGAACAGAAAAGCAAGGCAGAGAGTCTTGAAGAATATAATAGGTATATTCTGTCCAGCATGTCTGGAGGGGTGATCAGCGCAGACTCAGGCGGCAGTCTGGTGACATTCAATAGAGCAGCCGGCGAGATGCTGGGCATAGAGACTGAGGGAGCTGTTGGGCGTCCATACCTGAAAGTGTTGCTCCATCGGACCTTGACGGAGATGCTAAAGGGCGCATTGAACAGTGGCAGAATCCGCAAGGATGTCGAAATCGAAGTGGCCAGGGGGAACGTTCAGTCCACGTTGAGGCTTAGCTCCTCTGTGCTGAGGGGAGCCAGAGGAGAAATACTGGGCGCAGCGTTGCTCTTGACCGATATCACTGAGTTGAAAAGGCTTCAGGAGAATATTCTATTGAAGGAGAAACTTGCCTCTCTGGGCGAGATGTCCGCAGGAATCGCTCACCAGTTCAAGAACTCGGTCGGATCCATAATCGGTTTTGCCAATCTGTTGAAGAAGAAAGGATCATCTATTCAGACCATTGACAAGATTATAAAAGAGTCTATGATGTTGAATGATGTGGTAGAGTCTTTCTTGAGTTTTGCGAGGCCTGCAGAGGTTAATCCGTCCGTAGTGGACCTCGGAGCTCTTATTGAGGAGATTCTCGAACCTTTGCACGAGGAGATGAGGAACAGAGGCATAGACAGGAATGTTTCCTTCGGTGTAAGTTCACTGAATATAGTAGGTGACGCTGTACTCCTCAAGCAGGCCTTTGCAAATCTTCTCAGGAATGGTATTGACGCAATGCCTGACGGCGGCAGTCTTAGCATCGACTCTGTCCAGAACGGGCAGATGGCAGTGGTTAAGATAAGGGATACCGGTCGTGGAATTCCAAAGGAGAAGATTTCACAGGTATTTACACCTTTCTTCAGTCTGACCCAGGGGGGAGTTGGGCTTGGATTACCCATAGCCCACAAGATAATTACTTCACACCGTGGAAGTATTGAGATTGAAAGCGAAGAAGGGGTGGGTACAACTGTGACCGTCCATCTTCCCAAAGAAGAGGGAGCAAATGGATAGGGTTTTGATAGTCGATGACAAAGAGAGCTTCAGGGACATGCTGAAGGAGACGCTGGTTGGCGAAGAGTTTGAAGTTGTGGCCGTGGGCGATGGAAAATCTGCAAAGGTAGAGACAGGTGCTTCAAGGTTTGACGTAGCGCTGGTTGATTTGAGGCTTCCAGGGAAAGATGGAATACATGTCTTGAGGGATTTGAAGAAAGAGGATGCCACTCTTCCTGTCATAATGATGACCGCCTACGGCAGTGTGGAGACGGCAGTGAAGGCGATGAAGGAGGGCGCATACGATTTCATTGCAAAGCCCTTTGATACTGATCACCTGATAATACTGATCAAGAGGGCGATTGAGGAGGGCAAGCTGGTCAAGGAGAACATATATCTGAAAAGTGAGGTAAGAAGAAAGTACTCCTACAGAAACCTTGTTGGTGCTTCTGAGCAGATGCTGAAACTCTACGAACTGATAGAGAGAATCTCCAAGTCGGATTCGAACATCCTCGTTGAGGGTGAGACCGGTACCGGTAAGGAACTGGTGGCCAGGTCAATACACTATGCCAGCAACAGGCATTCCAGGAAGTTCATTGCAGTCGTTTGCAGCGCACTTCCTGAACCGCTCCTCGAGTCCGAACTCTTCGGTCACAAAAGGGGTTCTTTTACGGGAGCGATCAGGGACGAAAGAGGTCTGATTGAAGAAGCTGACGGCGGAACCATCTTTCTGGATGAGATTGGAGACGCTCCCCTTTCTGTCCAGGCGAAGTTGCTTAGAGTCCTTGAAGAGGGCGAGATAAGAAGAGTTGGTGATACTCAGTACAGAAGTGTTGATGTGAGGGTGCTCTGCGCTACCAACAAGAGACTGGCCGATGAGGTTAAGGCTGGAAGGTTCAGGGAAGACCTCTTCTACAGGCTGAACGTAATTGCCATATCCGTACCGCCCCTGCGGGAGCGGAGAAAAGACATTCCGCTTCTGGCAGAACATTTTCTCAAGCTGTACTCCGCAAAAATGAAAAAGAGGGTACTGGGGTTTGAAAAAGAAGCTATGGAGTTTCTGGTCAGGAGCGACTGGCCTGGGAATGTGAGGCAACTGGAGAACGTAATTGAAAGGTCTGTCGCCCTCGGAGATACAGATAAGATTTTGCTCAAACACTTAGAAGGGGGGATGAGTGAACCTGAACTGCTCAGCTCTCTTGCTGGTATGCCGCAAGAAAACCTTAAAGCTGCAGGGGCGTGGGGCAGGAGGATGGCCGAAAAGGAACTGATTAGCAAGGCTCTCCAGGAAGCTGGGGGGAACAAGAGCCAGGTGGCCAGAAGACTAGAAGTGAGCTACAAAACCCTACTGGCAAAGGTGAGGGAGTATGGGTTAGGATAAGGATTGTGTATTTAGCTTCATAGTGACTATGTAATGAAATACATAATGGAGAGCGAGAAATCCTGCCCTCTCCAGAGAGTTCTTGGATGCATGTTTTTGTTGTATAAAGACTTAGACAGTTCTGACATGACGCCGTGATTCGATGGCACGCTTCTTGCGTAGTGTCTCAACAAGGAGGGAAGGTCGATGGTTAGAGGTTCGCGAGGCTTCACAATGATTGAACTCATGGTGGTCATTGGCATAATAGGAGTGATGACGGCCATAAGTATACCTTTCTATATTGGATACAGACCAAAACTCTTACTCAACCAGGCAAGCAACAAAGTCCTTGCATCGGTGAGATTGGCCAGGGCGGCCGCAGTAGCCGAAGCCAGGCCACGCACCATCTATTTCTCCTGGGATAATGAGGCTTACAAGATAGACGATGGACCATGGATTCCTCTCGGCCTTCGGGTAGACATGGCCAAGGGGGAAGGCTGGACTGAAGATTTTCTCTCTTTCAGCCCCGATGGAAAGGCGAGTACCAGCGGCAGAATAGTGTTTAGCAGTACTGCGATACAAGAGGAGTTTGAGCTTTACGTGTCTATTGCGGGATTCACAAGGCTTCGGCTGAAGTGAGGTAGGCAAGAAGATGGGTCTGAGAAACGAAAGTGGATTTAGCATGATCGAGCTCCTGGTGGCCATGGTTGTCATAGCCCTGGGGCTTCTCTCAATCTCTGCGCTTTTCCCCTTGGGGTCCAGAGCCAGAATGAGGGGAGAGGGGATCACCAAAGCGATTGAGCTGGCACAGCAGAGGATGGAACAGCTTGTAGAGCTGGGCTATGACAATCTTGAAGATGGATGTGATTCCACAGTTATACGAGCGTACAGAGTCAAGTGGTGTATAAGTACGCTCAAGTGGGGTCCTGGTACGTACGATGCGCTCAAAATAGTTACAGACACTGTAACGTATATTACGCCGGGCGGAGGATACAGGAAGGTGGGACTGACGACTTATGTATCACCCAAGATCTCCGGAGGGAGGTAGATGACCAAGATGAGGAGAACAAGCGGTTTTACCCTTGTCGAAGTGATTATTTCTCTGGCCATATTCACAATTATAGCCGCTGTTCTTTTTACGATTCTGATAAGAAACCAACAGAGTGCGCGAGTTACCGCTAACCTGATTGAAGCTCAGCAAAACGCGAGAGTGGCTGTTGATGTTCTCTCCCGTGATGTGAGGATGGCTGGATATGGAGTTGACGTGCTTAATTACCAGCCAGTAGTGCAGTATGCTGGCCCCTTTGAAATTATGTACAACTCAAACATGCAACCCTATCCTGATACTTCTGACCCCAGGGGAGACCCGCAGGCTCTCGATTGGGGGGGTGCCAACTTGCCGCCCCATTCGCTCAGGTCCGCCACAGGCCCTAATGACACCACAGGCGCGGAAACAATAGTATACACCCTGGATGCCGACGAGGACGGGGACATAGATCAGGATGATGTTGCAGCAAATCGTCCGACAGCAGAGACCTACAATCCTTACGACATGATGCTGATACGCCGGGTTTATGGCTATAACAGCGCCCTGGGACAGAACACCGTCACTTTTGACGAGCTCGCCCTGGTTCGCGGGCCTATACCCGCAGGCGTGGTTGTTGAGCCCCTCTTCCTTTACTGGCTCGATACGGACAGGGACGGTATTGCTGATTCGCTTTATGGTGACACCGAAGCTCCTGAAGGTGAATTGAATGAGAGCGAGATAGCAGCGCTAACACCTTTGATTTGGCCGGATGATGCTGCTACATTGAGGCAGATTGCGAGGATAACCGTTACTGCCATAGGAGAGATGCCTGAAAAGGACAAGAACTACACGGACAACAACGGCTACAGACAGATCAGGGTGACCTCTGATGTGACCATACCCAAGACCTTTGTAATTGAACGCAGGGAGATAGCGGGCACGGTTTTCCGTGACTGCGGCGGAACTCAGACAGGAATTCAGGGTTGGAGAGTGGAGTTGAGTCCGGCCATTTATGATATAAGCGCCACTGACGGCAGTTACTCTTTTGAAGTTGCTCCAGGAGCTTACCAGGTCGAATTGAAAGACGTGGTGGACCCGTGGCATTTTACCATTGGCGGCGCAATACAGACTGTCGATGTTACCGAATCCAGTGTGACTGACGTCGATTATTTCATTGACTCACCGTATGGAACGGTCCATGGTTCTGTTTTTTGGGATAAAGATAAAGACAGTCTCTGGTCGGAAGATGACGTTCTCATTGATACTGTGTATGGAGACACTGCACGCCTTGGATGGGGTATTTGGGTGGTAGAAGGGGGTAGTCTCAGTACAGACACTTTCAAAATTGTGCCCCCGGATTCTGAATACGCTTTTTATGAGTTCTTCAAGCGGGACTATGATTATTCTTGGTACTGTACGACGTATACGAGTGGTAGCCGCCCGAATCCTTTCATCTTCATAGCCGGCCATGATGCTGGAATGCCTGATGAGTGCGATTTTGATTTTCGATACGATGTTCCTTTGATCAGGGTGTCCTTAATGCCGAGCTGCTCCCTGCCGGAGCTGGCAGCGTATCAGCTGGGTGGGAACCTCATCCGCATTGAGTGGGTAGTGTATGATCCAGACACCCCGTGGGACTCATTGACCAGTACCCTGGAGTATTCCCTGGACCTGGGAGCACCGGGGACGTGGGAGACTCTCAGGTATACCGAAGGTCCCGATACTGTCATGCCCGATACTACGGGTCTCGACAGCACAGGTTTGGCCAGTTTTATGTGGTTTGTACCTCAAATGATGATGACGGAACCCAAGCTTCTTCTTAGGTTAAAAGTGGACGACCCTGATACGCTCAATAAGACCTGTGTAACGGTGTCGGATCCGATGAAGATAAATATCCCATGGCTCGGCCGGGAAGGGGTGTTCGCGGTCCGCGATAGGGTTCCTGGTACTCGATGGGCTGACAGACAGCCACCGAATTTCGACACCCTTCATGTTGAGGGTCTTCAGGTGATGCCTATGAGGAACACTCAAGGCGACTCGCTGTACCTGCCCAGTGGGGTGGTGTGGTATACTGATACTCTTGAAGAAGATACGGCAATGGCGGTTGCGGATAGTATGGGCATATATGACCTGATAATCTACTGGCAGCAGGATACGGTGGAGGTTGAGGGGGAAACGGGTGACTCGAGTAAGGTCTATGCTGATAGCGCTCGCTGGATAACCGAATACGATATCCCCGAAGGTAATATGGTCGAATCGGGTCTGTGGAGATTCTATTTCTGGGGTAACTATGAGTCAGATGTGGACTGCGATATCAAGTTTGTCCCGGAGATCTATTGCTGCGATAATGACGGTAGTAACGACTCTCTCGTTTTCAGCGCCGATTCACTGGCCATAACTACCAACCTTGTCAAGGCACCTGGTCGGTCCCTTGTTAAAATCGAGTATACTACCTACGATGACGTTGTTGACTGTGAAAAGTTGATGTTGAGGGTTAAGACAAAAAGGATGGACGACGAGGCGTCTGAAGCTACTATCTATTTCTATTATAGTGGACCAAGTATTTCGTATCTCATAACGCCAGCGTATGTCGAGTAGTAAGCTTCTGAGGGGACTGCCCGTTTTGTTTTCTAAAGAAGGAGTTGCAGGAGGGATGACACGCCGCGATGAAAAAGGAATGGCCCTTGTCCTCGCCATAATGCTTCTGCTTGTGCTGTTCGTGATGGGTTCCACCCTTCTCATGCTGGCGACCACTGACGTAAAGATTGCCAGCCATCAGATGAGGGACAACAAGGCCCTTTTTGTCGCTGATGCCGGCATTCAGGAAGTTCTCACCAGGATTACCTCAGACGCTAGCTATGTTGGAGACCCTGCGGACTTTGTCAATCCGGACTGGCAGTCGGAGATTTACGCCTCAGGTCCGCCTGCGGGCGCTGGCGATACACTGCGCTTCCTGACGCTCCCTGGATGCGGCGTACTGAATTATGCAGATCCGACTGCGCCCGTCACAGTCCACTACTTGAAAAACAGAGACGGCGATGTCATCTACTATGATCCCGACACCAAGGAACGCGTGACAGACATGCCTCCGCCTCTGGGCGCCGTCCCCATACATGTGGCCGAAGCAACGGGCACAGCGCATGGAGGGGTCTATCCGGTAAGGAGAAAAGCTATCACTGAGTTCATAGTAAGCACACTCGACTATGAGGATTTTTATTACGCGCTTCATACAGGAGGAGATATCTATTTCAGAGCGATATCTTCGTCAAAAGCAGGGAGATTGTCCACGTTTTCCGCATACAGCGATGAGATATCGATTCTGAGACACAATGACGGGGATACGATATACATAGATATGGACGGTAGTGAGTCGTACGACATGGATACGGAAGTGAACTTCTTCGGCGGGGAATGGAACCCCTCTTCTTCCTACGATCTTATGCAGATGAGAAACGTGTTTACAGGGTATCCTCCACCTCATACACCCCCTCCGAACCCTGACCTGGGCCATCTTGACAGTACCGGTTTGATCTTCGCTAATGGAGATATTAGGTTAGATACGATTGACACCTTCATTCCCAAGTTTGGTCAGACTTGGCTTACGGGCACATTGGTCAACTACGATCCATCTGACACAACATATATTCACGGAGGATACAGTGAAGGCGAGGATCCTTTTCCCGTCCCTCTCATAAACATGTCTCATGATTACTGGAAGTACCACGGCGCCGAGATAATAGACAGACTGCACCCGAGCAGTGTTCCAGCAAACTGGGAGCTGGACACTCTGGGGTACCACTGGAAGGGTGGGGCTACAGCGCAGATGGACTCTGGAACTTATTTCTTTTCTGACGACAATGTAATTATCGACAGCATCTTTGATCCACTTGGTGATGTGAAAATCATTACCCCTTTCAGCATCTATATCAGCAACGACGTAACCTATGAGGACGACGATGCGAAGGCAATAGCTTTTCTGGCCGGGGAGGATATTGGCGTAGGTGGGGATATGGCCAATGTGATAGTCAAGGCACTACTTTATGCAAAAAAAGGAGATCTTACCATCTCCAAGCAGGCTGTGATTCTGGGCGCGGTCATAATCCGCGGCGATGCTGAGATCAGTGGTGAGTGTGCTATAATCCTGGACAAGAGGCTCAACGGTGTGTTCGAGTTTGTTGAGCCTGAAAAGAAATATGTGAGTACGGTGCTCTCTTGGCGTGAGGTGAGACCGTAGTACGTGGCGGCGAGTGAAGAAGCCCTGTACCGGACCTCGTACAGGGCTTCTTCAATTGTATAGCAGTGATCTAGCAGATTTCTACTCTTCTAAGGGTAATCCGTTCTCCAGATTCCCCAATCCATCTCAACATAGAATTCCTTATTGAGTCCATAGGCGTCTTCACCATTAAAGCGCAATCTGGCAATAGCATAGTCATTACCATTGTAAATGTAGTCGACCAGGGTCTGGCTTATCGGAACGGGAAGATGCAAGAGGTCGACGGTGGTAGTGTCTCCTGGAAGAACGAAATGCATGTTGATGGGTGGCAGCGCTGGCGCTATTTCACTATCTCCGTGTGAGTCGAAATATTTGATTTCAAGGTTGGTGACCACGGCGTCGACATAGTTGGCCACCTGAAACCTGATGGTGTCGGCGGCGATGGTGGTATCTCCAGACGCCTGGTCTATCACACCTGTCAGCGGATTGACCCAAACTATAACCACCTCAGGCGTAGGCAGCATCTGGCTCACCTGGCCGCAGCCCATGGCCACAATGGCAACAATAGCAAGAATTACTGGGACTATCTTCATCGTAGCCTCCTTTTCCTCAATGGATTATGATAGTCCAATTAAAGGAAAATGTCAAGGGCCGGATTCCCTTGATACACCTATTTTCCAACGAACGCCATCTTGTTTTCTCTACCATGCAGAGATACTACTACTTAAGTATAGTTATGTCAAGTAAAAAATAACAAAAGTTAATTTTTTCGCTTGACAAATAGTTGGCATCACACTATAATCGTTACCTATAGCAGAAATAGATGCTTTCGGAGGCAACAATGCCACTGGCACCAAAGGAAATAGATCCAAACAAACTTTATACAGTCGAGGAGACTGCCACCTTTCTTTCAGTGAGCGGGCAAACTGTCAGAAAACATCTCAGGGACAGGAAACTGACCGGCAGGAAGATCGGCAGAAAGTGGCACATTAGGGGATCAATGATTCGAAGATTCATCGAGATATAGGCCAAGTGCTGTCTAGGCAAGGGGTAGAAGATGCTGGGTAAGAAAAAGTCTGCAGTTGGGCTCGACATTGGTAGCTGCCTGGTTAAGTTTGTAGAAATCCAGGGGCTACCAAAAGCTCCCAGTCTGGCAAACTATGGAATTTGCAGACTCCTTCCTGACGCTATCGTTGACGGCGAGGTTATGGATAGGGAAGTTGTCATCGACACTGTCAAGACCCTTTTTGATACAAGGGGAGAAAAGAACAAGGATGTTGTTGTCGCCGTCTCCGGCCGCGGAGTCATAGTGAAGAAGATAACTATGGCGAAAATGAAAGAGTCTGAAGCCCAGGAGCAGATAAGATGGGAGGCGGAGCAGCACATTCCATTTGACATAAACGACGTGTCGCTCGACTTCGAAATAGTAAACCCTGATGCAGAAGGCGGGCAAATGGAGGTCCTCCTTGTGGCGGCGAAATCTGAGGTCGTTAGTTCCCGCATCACCCTGCTCAGAGAGGCAGGCTTGAATCCAGTCGCCGTGGATGTGGCCTGTTTCGCTGTCCAGAATGCTTTCGTGGCAAACTATGAAGCCAAGCCTGGCGAGCTCATTGCCATCGTCAACATTGGGTCTGAGGTCACCAACATCAACTTCGTTCAAGATAACACAAGCCATTTCACGAGAGACATAACACAGGCTGGCAACGATTGCTCTCAGAGAATTCAGAAAAACCTCGGCCTGAGCACTGACCAGGCCATGGATGTACTCAAGGGAGAGAGGCCGAAGGACATTGACGATGATGTTCTTCAGTCTGTTTTTCAGTCCTTCAGCGAGGACCTCTCCGTGGGGATAGAGAGAGTCCTTCCTTATCTCCCGGGAGGAACTGAGAAGATGGATAGAATTGTGCTTGCCGGCGGTGGCGCAACGATCCCCGGCCTAGCATCATTTCTCTCGGAGAAATTCGGTGTCCCGGTGGAGATTCTTAATCCTATAAAGAAGATATCATATGACCCGGCCCTTTTCGGCGCTGATGACGTCGAAAAGGTGGCCCCCGCGTTGAGTCAGGCTGTTGGTCTGGCGCTGCGGGGATGAAGATAGGTGCTTGAGATGATTAGGATTGATTTACTTCCAAAAGAAGAAAGGAAGAGAAAACCCACACTGGCGCCGAGGGCTCGTGCACCGAGAGCAGCCAGGGCGCCCGTCAAAATAAGAATCCCCGTGGGTGCAGATACTGCCATTGTGGTGGTAATCTTTGTGGTCATTCTGGGATTGATGTATTTCATGTTTGCCGCGCAGAAAAGAGAAATCGCCCGGCTTGACGATGAGATAGCTTCAATGCAGGCTGAACTGAAAAGGCTGAAAGAGGCCGTACGACTGGTAAAGGACCTGGAGGAGAAAGAGCGTGCGATCAAGGTTAAGCTTGAGATCATAGGCAAGCTGAACAAGGATAGGTTCTTGATTGCACACATGTTGGATGAACTGAGTAGACTCGTGCCTGAAAATTGTTGGATACTATCTGTTGTTGAGAAAAAGCTATCTGTGGCCATAGAGGGAATGTCGTTCTCTAATTTCATAGTCGCAGATTTTATGAAGAAGCTTGAGGCTTCCCAGTATTTCCAGAATGTTAATCTCTCGGTTGTAAGCAGGGACAAGGTTGGTGGCTACGAGCTGATGAAGTTTAAGCTTACGACAAACCTCACCTCCCCGAAGCCGTTGCGGACGACTGGGGGGTAGAGCGAGAAGAAGCGAGAGTTAGTTGGCAGTTAAGGCTTGAGGAGAGTACATGCGCAAAAGACTTTTGGTGATAATTATTGCGGTCCTGGGAATCGCAGCAAGCGGGCTGTTCTATAAATACGGCCTGGCAGAGAACAAGATTAAGATACACGATCTTGAAGAGAAGCATGCGGCCTATATCGATTCGGTCAACAAAGCGAGGACTGTCGCAGAACGGCTGGATGAAATGAAAAGAAGGCTCCGCATCGCGGAGCTCCAGTGGGAGAAGGCCACTGAGATGCTTCCCAGGGAGAAAGAGATCCCCGATCTGTTGACTTCGATAACTCGGGTCGGAGCAAAGAACAACGTTTCTTTCCGGCTCTTTCAGCCAAATCCGATGAAACCGGAAGACATATACGTGTCCGTTCCCGTAAGAGTCGCCGTCTCGGCTACTTACCACGATTTGGGTGGGTTTTTGAGTGCCATCGGCAACCTACCCAGAATCGTGAGGGTGAGCGGCCTGAAACTGGTTGGGAGTAAAGGAGAAAATGTAAGTGTGACAGCGGATTTCCTGCTCACGACCTATGTACTTTCAGAAGCCAAGACAAGGGTAGCGACCAGAAGGAAGCCCAGAGCGACACCCGGGCAGAGCAGAAGGCGCGAACCTTCACCCACAGAACTTGGAGAGGACTAGCATCTGACCTATGTTCTGGGAGGCACGATGAGACGAATCTTCATTCTAATTGCTGTTCTTATTTTTGGTTCTGGATCAGCACTTCTGTGTCAGGAGTCCGGCGAAGAGACGCCGTCGGAATCCACGTTGTCGACTGCTTTGGATGAATCGCTCGAGGTTGAACTTCCCTTTGAAAGAGAGTTCTATCACTACGACAAGATTGGAAGAAGAGATCCTTTTCTACCCTTGGTCCCCAAGGAAGACGTGACGGTCCCGAGCATCAACAATCTTGTGCTTATGGGTATCATCTGGGGGTATGCCGGCAAAGTGGCTGTGATCAAGGAGAGGGGAGGCGTGGGCTACGTGATGAGAGAAAGAGATGAGGTTGCCGGCGGCAGTGTAGGGCGTATCACCACGGATTCAATAACGTTTGTCCTGGAAGAATTTGGAGTTGTGTCTGAGTATACACTTACCCTTAAGGGTCAAGGCCGGAGGTGAGGAGGTCGAGATGATTAAGAGTGCAAGTAAGGTGCCACTGATGATTCCACCCCTGTTAATTCTCTTGTTTTCTGTTGCACTGGGTGCGGGCCTGAACGACATTGTAGTCACCAGGTCTTCACAGGGCACGCAGGTGATTCTGGTCTGCGATTCTCCCACTTCGTTCAGACACTACAGGCTTGCCGGCCCTTCTCGGATAGTTCTGGAGTGTGCCGGCCTGCAAAACAACATCAAGGGTCAGAATTACTCTGGCATCAACAGGGGCGGAGTTTCAAGTATATCCATCTCACGATTTGAACAGGCGGATTTCGGGAGAGTCATCATCCAGACGGCGCTCCCAGTCGATTACGCTGTTGTAGGCTCCGCCAACACCGTCATAGTAACGCTGGAAACAGGCACTGGTGTTCCCGGTTTTTCCGAATGGCGTGCCAGCAGATCAGAGGCGGTTGTTTACAAACCTCCCAGGGAGCAGGTCAAGCCAGCGACCGTATCTCCACCGACGACAAAGACTGTTTCGACCAAGAAGGTGGCCCAGCCTCAAACAAGGCGTTTGGGAAAGCTGGTTTCGATGGACCTTGAGGGGGCTGATCTCTTGACTGTGTTGAGGGCTCTGGCAGAATACAGCGGCAGGAACATGGTTGCTGGAAAGGGCGTCAAGGGTACGGTAACAGTGTCTCTGCGCGACGTCCCCTGGCAGCAAGCCCTCAAAATCATTCTCAAGGCTACTGGTTATGCCTATGTTGAGGAAGGCGGAATAATAAGGATTGCCACTCCCAGTAGTCTGGGAAGGGAGAGGGACGAACGGGAAAAAGCGGCTCCGTTGGTTGACAGGGTCTATAAGATAGAGTTTGCCGAAGTAAGGGAAATTTCCACGGTCGTGTCGAGGTCCCTCTCGAAGAGGGGACGTGTGGAATCGGATGTCAGGACAAACTCCCTTGTCGTCAGTGACATCGCTGAGAGCCAGCGGAAGGTCGCGAAACTGATAGGAATTCTCGATTCTCCCACGCCGCAGGTTGAGATTGCTGTGAAGGTCGTGGAGATGAATTATGATTTCTCGAGAGACCTCGGCCTTCAGTGGACTACGGAAAATCTGACGAGCAAGAAGTACAACATAACCGGCGACCTTACAATTGGTGAGCCCATTGAAGAGGGCCACCAAGTTCACATCGCCACCCTCAGAAATTTTGCGCTGCTTGATGCTAAGCTTAGAATATTCGAAAAAGAAGACAAGCTGAAGACCATAGCTAGTCCGAGAGTGGTGGCTGTTAACAATCGGGAGGCGATGATTCTCGAAGGCAAAAAGTTCACGATCATTGCACTCGACCAGAGAGGAAATCCAATAACTCAGCTTTATACCGTGGGAACGCTTCTGAGAACCACGCCCCACATAAACTCTCTTGATGAGATAACCTTAGATATCCATGCCGAGCTATCCAATGTAAGTGAGACTTCGGTCCTGCAGAGAGCACCCATCATTACCACCAGTGAGGCAACCACCAGGCAGCTGGTCAAGGACGGCGAGACGGTCGTTCTTGGTGGGTTCATACGGGAGAGTGAGTCGACATCAGAGAGTGGGATTCCAATCCTGAGAAGCATCCCTCTCCTAGGTAATCTTTTCAAATCCACCAGCAAAGCTGTAACTCGGAGAGAGATAATTTTCTTCATCACTCCACACATACTGAGGAGAATAGAGTAATCGGACTGGTGAATAATTCTTGATACCTGACGGGCCGCCTTCTGAGTTCTTGGCGGCCTTGTCTCTCAAGCTTGACGTTGACGTTCTTTGATTTTGGCTGTATTATCGTCACGGGGGGCGATCCGGTCTCGACGGGGGCAAGGAGACTGAGACTGCGTGCCGAGGTTCCGTCGTCTCGTAAAATGGCGGAAAAACAATAGTTGCCAATAGCAACTACGCTCTGGCCGCTTAATGCGGTCACGTCCTCCTCTGGCTCTTCCTGCGAGGCCATTGGAAGGGCGACGTCAATCGTAGGATAGCCATCCTTCTCCGCCCGGAGGGGGTGGTGAAAGCTGTCAGGGCTGGTTCTATAGATATCCCGCCTCATGGAGATCTGTAGAACGAGACTAGTTATGAGGATACGCGCGTAGTGGTCTCTTTCAATCTGCTTTTGGACGCGGGTTCGATTCCCGCCGCCTCCACCACAATCTTCAGTCCCGGGGTTGGTCTGGTGAATAGACAACTTTGAGTTACGAAAATCGCCTTGAGTACGGTCACTGATAATGTAAGGCTGGTAAAAGAAAGGATAGCAGAAGCAGCAATTAGATCTGGCAGGAAGCCGGAATCGGTTGTACTTGTAGCCGCAGCTAAGGGAATTGAGGCGGAGAGGGTGGAGGAGGCTATAGCCTGCGGCGTTAGTATTGTGGGAGAGAACAGAGTTCAAGAAGCTCTGACGAAATTCAGCAAAGTCTCACTGAAGGCAGACTGGCATATGATTGGTCATCTCCAGACTAATAAGGTGAAGAAGGCCTTGGATATATTCAGCACAATACAGTCTGTCGATTCATTGCGCCTGGCAAGGGAGATCAGCCGACGAGCAGAACAGTTGGGAAAAGAGACGGAAGTGCTGATAGAGGTGAACACGTCTGGCGAGCCGACGAAGTTTGGGGTTGAACCCGAGAATCTCATCGAGGTTCTGGGGGAAGCCATGAGCATTCCTTACTTGAAGATTGTAGGGCTGATGACGATTGGTGTTTTTTCAAATGACCCTGAGCGTGTTCAACCATGTTTTCGGGTATTGAGAGAATTGAAAATGCGTTGTATCGATCAGTTCAGAGAAACTGCCCGAATGAAACTTCTGTCCATGGGTATGAGTAACGATTTTGAAACTGCCATAGAAGAGGGGTCCAACATGGTGAGAATAGGGACCGCCATCTTCGGACCACGAACTTGAACCCGAAGGTCGAACCTGAAACCACAAGATTACACGAGATTAACACAGAAGAACCAATGAACTATGAACAAAACCATAAATGAAGAATCTTGTGAAAATCTGTGATAATCTGTGGTTAGGAGGTTCGAACTTAGTACAGCTAGTTTAGAGCAGGGAGGTATGAGGTGAAGATAACGCCGCTGGACTTGAGAAAACAGGAGTTCAAGAGGGCGATGCGTGGTTACGATGTCCATGAAGTTGACGCATTTCTAGAGATGGTGGCCAAGGAAATGGAGGAACTCCTGAGAGAGAATAGCGTATTGACTGAACGGCTGAGAGAGCTGGACCTTAAGATTGATGACTACAGGAACATGGAGAAGACGCTCCAGGGGACTCTTACGAGTGCGCAGAGGACTGCTGACGACCTTAAGAAGAATGCTGGAAAAGAAGCTGAACTGATCGTAAGAAATGCAAAGATGAGAGCCACCCGCCTTGTAGAGGAGGCGAGGGCGAAGGTTACAGACTTGCAGGCCGAGGTTTCTGCTCTGGAAGGGCAGAGGGAAGTGTTTGTGGCCAAGTTCAAGAGCATGATTGAAGTGCAGCAGAGGCTGCTCGAAGCCCACTCTCTGGGAAAAAGAAGGCCAGCAATAGTCAAACCGTCCCCTGTAATGACTTCTGGTGGTGCGGCACCAGACCCCGAGCCTCAAGGTGGGAGAACCAGCGACTACAGCAGTCTGGGCAATCTGTTCCTCGAAGCAGAGTCGGGTGATACTAGGAAAGCAGCAAATCCGGAGTAGTAAGGTTTGAAGAAAATCAGGGTCAGGATAAAGCCAAGGGCCCTGAAAGATGAAATCGTCGGCTATGACAGCGACGGAGTGCTGGTGGTGAGAGTATCCGCACCACCAGCTAACGGGAAAGCGAACAGGCGTTTAATCGAGCTTCTTGCCAAAGCATCAGGCGTTCCCAAGAAAAGCATAAAAATCATTAGAGGAGCAAGCTCCAGGCAGAAACTGCTTACCGTCCCTGATGACGCTTGCCTACCCAGTCGAAAATCGAAAACGAAATAGGTCCAGTTGAAAAAGAGCCATACTGTCGATAGACAGGGTAGGATAAACTCCGGATCTGCTTGTGTCAGATTGCTTCGCCCGCCTTCGCTCTTCCTGACTCCGCTATCTCTCTAGCTCCGTCGGGCTTCGCGTCAGGCTGACGCATGGCTGCGTCGGGATCGCAATGACACCACCTCCTGTCATTGTCTGGAAAGTGTTTTGAAGTTGGTAGCTAAGAGCTGACAGCTTGTTTAGTGCGTACAGCGTATAGCGTACAGCTGATTCAAGCTGTTTTTCCCTTGCAAAGGCCATAAGGTGGGGATAGTATGCTGATGGGGGTAATACGGGTGAGAAAAGCAATCCATAAACGCTCGAGCACGTGGTTGGCGGCCATTCTGCTCATCAATCTCCTTGTCCTATTCTCTGTCTGGGTTTTCCCGCAGGCGGAAGAGAAGAGGAAAGGAGAAATCGCATTCAAAGTGCGTGGTTCTTCGTTCTATGAGGGGAAACCAAAGACCAAATTCGTCATATACTATGATTTTCGGTATGACCAGCTCAGTTTTCTAAAAAGGGACAGCATCTACGCGGCCTCTTTCGACATCAGTGTGGTCTTCTATGACACTGCTGGGGAGCAGGTGGGCGGGGACATATGGCGCGATCAGGTAACTGCAGCGAACTTCGAAGAAACCAAGTCTTCCAGCATGCGTTTTGCCTCCTACGTAGAGTTCCGGATACTCTCTGGACTATACAGGATGGAAGTTAAACTTGAAGACCTTTCGTCTGCAAGATCTGGCCAGATACAGAAAGACGTCCTGGTGCGATCATTTGGCGAGAGCGACCTGGAGGTGAGTGATCCCATATTCCTGCACTTCTTTTCTGACACTCTCAGAATTCCCAACCCCTCGGCCGAATATTATGGAGCCACGAGGATTGGAGTCCGGTTCGAGATATACAGTTCTTCCGGTGTCGATTCCTTTCCATTGGAGACATCACTGGTCGATTCCAGAGGAAAGGTTTGGAACAGCGGTGTGGTCATGTTGAAGGACAGACCCAAACAGACGAAGACGGTTGTATTCTCAGTGGATACCTTACCAGCAGATAGTTACTTATTTGTGATCACCCTTGCCGACACCACCCGCGCCAGGTGGCCCCTTTTGGTCCGGGTGCCCTTCTTCTTGGATGCTGAGGAATATCTTGAACGGGTAGATGCAATGCAATACATCGCCAGCAAGGATGAGTTGAGAAAACTGAAGGAAGCAGCTTCAAAAGAGAGGATAACAGCCTACAGAGAGTTCTGGAAGAAAAAGGACCCTACCCCCTCGACAGAGAGGAACGAGGCTGAGGAGGAGTACCTCGGCCGAGTCAACTATGCGAATCAGCATTTCGGAGGTCTTACTCCAGGTTGGAAGACAGATAGAGGGATGGTATACATACTCTATGGGAGGCCAGACGATATTGAAAAACATCCGTTTGAGATCGATCAACCTTCATCTGAGGTTTGGTACTACTACTCCTCAGGACTTGAGTTCTTGTTTGTTGATGAGCACAACCTGGGAAAGTATGAATTGAAACGGTGGGGGAGAAGATAGATATGAAAACTATTACACTGGTTCTTGTTCTTTGGTTAATTCTACTGTTCTCTTTCTGTGCCTATGCTTCGCAGCCGCCTCAGCATTTTCCGGCAGAGAGCAAGGGAGACCTGGATTTTGTCGTGGACGCGGTGCGATTCAGGAATCCCGCTGGCATTAATCTTCTGCAGGTTTTCTACGACCTGCCCTATGGTCAGCTTTCACTTGGCGAGAAGAAAGAGAGTGGATACGCCGTGGAATTCCAGATTGATGTTGAGGTGAAAAGCACGTCCACAGGAAATGTACAGAAAAGCTCCTGGACATCATCAAGTCAGGTGAGAAGCAAGGAAGAAGCCTTGAGGAAGAAACTGTCAGGCGTTGACCAGTTCGAAATTGAACTGAAGGGTGGAGTCTATGAATTGAGCCTGACGATTAAAGATCTTAATTCGAAGAGGAGCGGATCGGCTGTTGGAAGAATTGAATTCCCGGAGCTCGGAAGTGTCCTCGCCCTCAGCGATGTACAACTTGCCACGTCCATAACAGTTGACACTATTGGTTCAAACTTCACCCGGGGAAACATAAAAGTGATTCCGAACCCGAAGCGTGTATTCGGTGATAACCTCCGATTCCTCTACCCGCATTTTGAGATATACAATATGAAGTTCGACGCTGCAAATCCGGGCACGTATTCCACGACCTACTCAATTCTGAATGAGCAGGGCGAGGTCGTCACCACCCTTCCGCCTACACAGAGTGAGAAGCTAGGGCATACAGGTGTGGGGGCGAGTGCAGTTAATGTTCTGGGTCTGTTACCAGGGAGATACCTGCTGCAGGTTGAGATAAAGGATTCATCCACCGGTCAGAGTGCGAAGGCCACTTCTTCGTTTGAGGTGGCACGGCTGAAGCCCAGAAGACCCCTGATGGGTGGCTGGGCAGAGGAGTACTTTGACAGGATAGACCTGCTGGCGGGCCAGGACACCTTCAGATTCATGAGAAGCCTGAGTCCCAATGGTCAGGAGCAGTTTCTGATTGACTTCTGGCTCAGGAGAGATCCTACGCCAGGAACTCCTCAGAATGAATTCTTTGACGCCTTCGCTGCAAGAGTGAAAGAAGCTGACGAGATGTTCCGCTCAGGTCTTGAGAGGGGAATTGCCTCAGATCGGGGCAAGATATACATCAAATACGGGAAGCCCGATGATACAGAATCATATCCAACAGACCCGGATTATCCGGCACACGAGGATTGGTTCTACTACAGGGAAGGTGGCATACAGTTCATCTTCTCCGACATCTCTGGAATAGGCAAGTACGAGCTGGTTTACTCGAGTACAGAAGATGAGTTTTTCGATCCGAACTGGCGCCAGTATATCGACGAGGCGTTTATTAAGAAACAGAGATAACTGATAGCTATACGCTGTACGAAAACAAGAGCCATCAGTTTTTGAGTTGTAGGGGCGCGGCGTGTCCTCCGAAGCCACGAAGGGCGAAGGAGGGTTTCCGCGCCCATTTCTGTGCTGTCAGAAGACCAAAAATCCATATGTATCCTGCCTGTCCCGAGCGAGGTGCCGGGCATCGTCGAAGCACGAAGTCGAGGGGAGCATTACCGAAGGGACTGTCCGCAGTGCCAAGAGTAAGAAAAGCTGTAAGCTCTAAGCTAAGAACATGAAAGCCAAGAACTTACAGCTAGATACCAATTTCGTCTTTCGTCCTTGATTGTGTAGCGTACAGCTTTAAGTTACACCCACCCGCGTAGCTTCATCGCTTCTGCCACTCATTTCAGGTCTGCAACCGGATCTCTGACAACATCATGGGAAAATCCCCCGTCTCATGTACGCGGTCTCCAGACGAGAGAGTGCAACGATGTAGGCAGCAGTGCGCCAATCTACACTGAATTGCTTGGCTGTATCGCGAACCTTTCTATAGGCGGAGACCATCTTTTTGTGGAGCTTGGAATCCACCTCTTCGAGTTCCCAGAATTCGCTTCTCTTGTTCTGAAGCCACTCGAAGTAGCTGACGATGACACCGCCAGCGTTGCACAATATGTCTGGGAGCATGTCAATGCCTTTTTCTTCCAGGATTCTGTCGCCGTCAGGGTTTGTCGGTCCATTGGCTCCCTCAGCAACAAGCATCACTTTCAGCCATGGAGCAGTCTCAGCCGTAATCTGGTTCTCGAGGGCCGCAGGTATGAATATGTCTGCTTCTGTTTTGAGGAAGGCTTTGTGGCCAAGCGGTTTCGCTTTCGGATACCCTGCTATTACTTCATGATTGCTATTGACATATTCCAGGAGGTTGTCGGGGTCGATCCCCCTTGTATTGATAATGGCTCCGCTCACATCTTCTACGGCAGTAAGTCTGGCACCGTGTGACTTCAGCAGACGGGAAGCCCAAGAACCTACATTACCGAATCCCTGTACGATATACGTCGCGCCGTCCAGGTCGAACCTCCGGTCCTTCGCCCACTCTTCTATAAGATATACAACGCCCTGACCCGTTGCCTTGTCTCTGCCCAGGCTGCCGCCTGATTCAATTGGCTTCCCGGTGACCACGTGAATGCACCGATTCCGTTCGTGCGCGGGCATAGTTGAAAGGTATGTATCTAAAATCCACGCCATGATCTGTGAATTCGTGTTCACGTCGGGTGCAGGTATGTCGTATTCGGGTCCGATGGTGTTTCCCAATGAGTACGTGAAACGTCTGGTGATCCTTTGGAGTTCACCGATTGAATGTTTTGATGGATCGAACTTGATTCCCCCTTTGGCTCCACCGAATGGTATGTCCACAATCGCCGACTTCCAACTCATCCACGCGGCTAGGGATCTAACCTCATCGACGTCAACTCCTGGGTGAAAGCGGAGTCCGCCCTTAAATGGGCCGAGTATATCGTTATGCTGCACTCTGTAGCCTGTGAAAATCTTGATCCGGCCGTTGTCCATCACTACCGGAAAGTGAACCGTTATTTCATTCATCGTATTTGCCAGAATCTCGCGAACGTTTGGCTCTAGATTCATAATGTCCGCAGCCTTGTTGAACTGCTCGAGCACACCTGCATACACGCTCTTCTTCAGTCCTTCAGTTACAACCCTCGTTTTCGTCCCCGGCTTTTGCTCATAATCCGAGCAGTGCCATACTCCACCCTCAGGCCGCGGAAGGTTACAGATTTCGTCCTGTGCACAATTGGCACAGAGACCTCGGACCCTATCAGCAGCCATCTTCTCAGTTTCCGGTTCGGGCTTTAGAGCCAGCGGTGTGCTTATTAGCATGTCGCCGCTAAAGGGGTATGGTTGGTACAACAGTTTCCATTCCTTTGTCTTTGAGAGCGGACGTATCTCTTCAACCTTGGGTTCGACATGCTTCGCGACCGGTTTTCTTCGCTGCCTCATCCTCGGCGGGCTGACGGGGAGCGAGGTCTTACTCGCCTTCTTTGCTTGTCTGCCAGCCCCTGCCCTCTTCTTTGTTTTCACGGTCTTAGCCATGATACCTACCTCCTTTCGGTTTACCCTGGAGAACATACCCACTCCGACGTTATGCGAATTCCGTGCCAACCCGATGGGGATGGTTCTACTATCCGTCGGAAGACACAATGATGAGTAGAGGCTCCATCTTAAACCAATGGAGTGTAAGGTCTTATTGAAAGGGGGTCTTTCCTATGATTTGGTCCGGCACTTAGATGATGCGTGCCAAGCATGTAGTCTTGCTGGGGAAATCTGAACCACTGGAGAGAATCTCTCCAGTTGGAGACAGCTCAATCCAATGAATTCTTCGGGGCTTTCAATTTCTCACGCAGTGTCTTTCGATCGATTCCGAGGATTTCTGCAGCCCGAGTCTTGTT
This sequence comes from candidate division TA06 bacterium, assembly GCA_004376575.1. Classification (NCBI taxonomy): domain Bacteria; species candidate division TA06 bacterium. Next base: position 45,359 of record SOJN01000142.1, read on the forward strand.
TCCTTCGACGCTCGCCAACACGTTCTGAATGTGCTCAGCTTCTACCTCAGTTAAGGTCCTGTCAAGCCCGGAACCGCGCAGAGCCGAAAAGCGCATAAGAGAGGGTAGGTCAGGAACTTCTATCAAATCCCCCTCCGTCATAACTACAAGACGTTGGATGACGTTCTGCAATTCTCTCACATTTCCCGGCCACTGGTAGTTCCTCAGTACTACCAGGGCATTGTCAGAAAACTCGGGTGCGGGCTTACCCGATTCGGCGGCGAACTTGCCCGTGAAATACTTGATCAACTGCAGAATGTCGTCACCCCTCTTACGGAGCGGAGGCATGGCGATTGTTATCACATTTAGACGGTAGAAGAGATCTTCTCGGAATACTCCCTTGTCTACGAGGCCCAACAGATCCTTGTTTGTTGCTGCCACTATCCTCACGTCCGCGAATCTCAGCTTGCTTGAACCTACCATGCAGACTTCTTTGTCTTCGAGCACCCTGAGAAGTTTCACCTGCATTGAAGGACTGGTGTCGCTGATCTCATCCAAAAAGATGGTGCCACCGTCGGCGGTCTGAAAGAAACCCGCGCGAGTTTCGGTTGCGCCTGTGAATGCGCCTTTAACATGACCAAAAAGCTCGCTCTCCAGCAAACCCTCAGGAATGCCGCCGCAGTTGACAGGCACGAACGGAGCGGATGCCCTTGAACTGCCATAGTGTATGGCTCTGGCAATAAGCTCCTTGCCTGTGCCGCTTTCGCCTGTTATGAGTACAGTGGCTATTGTTGATGCAGCTTTTTCAACAGCCTTGAGAACCTTAAGCATTACTTCTGACTCTCCAATCAGGCCGTGGCGGGCAGGCCGGGCCTGTCGCGCATCCTTCTCTCCGGCCATTCGGGCGTGCAGTTTGTCCAGCGCTCGGCGGACTGCTGAAAAAAGCTCTTCTTCTGTGAAAGGTTTGGGTAGATACTCTTCAGCTCCGGTTTTGACAGCCTCGACTGCCCCTTCCACTGTCGCATAACCCGTTATCATCATCACTTCGGTGTTTCTCAGGTTCTCCCTGACATGCCTTACCAGATCAAGACCACTTACCTTAGGCATCTTGAGGTCTGTGATGACCAGGTTGATATGCGTGCCTTCCAGGATCTTGAGTGCTTCAGCCACGCCCGGTGCAGTGAAGACCTGATAACCCTGTGATTCCAGGTTCCTTCTGAGTACTTCCAGGGTGTCCTTGGCGTCATCAACGACCAGCAAACGTTCTTTTTCAGCAGCGGTCGTCATTTTGGTCACTCTCCTCAGTGTCTTCCAGTTCAGCAACTGGCAGCTGAACCTCAAATCGTGCACCTTGGCCCGGCTTGCTTTCAACTTTGATAGAACCGCCATGCGAGGTTACAATGCCGTGGACTACAGGAAGGCCCAGACCCGTTCCCTGACCTACGTCTTTGGTCGTGAAGAACGGGATGAATATCTGTTTGAGTACTTCTTTAGTCATGCCTGTGCCTGTGTCTTCTATTATGAGCGACACGTAATCCTCAGAACTTGCTGTCTGCACTATAAGCTTGCCACCATCCGGCATAGCATGTATTGCATTGACAGCAAGATTCACCAGAACCTGGTGCAGTTGCGCTGGGTCGACAGTCACGTCAGGGAGCCCGGGTGAAAGCACACGTACGAATTTAATTCCTTCCTTCACGCACCGCGACTCCAGAAAGTACAGGCCGTCCTCCACAAGACTGTTCAAATTCACCTTTGTTCTTTTCGATGGCATCTGTCGTGCAAACATCATCAGTTTTCTTATGACCTCCCGGGCGTGTAGAGAGGCCATCTCTATTCTTTCAATGTCCTGTCTGGTCTGTTCGGATAGTCCAGACGACTTCTTTGTGAGTTGAGCGAACCCAAGAATTGTCCCCAGTGGCTCGTTTAGTTCATGCGCAATACCGGCTGCGAGCTGTCCAATTGTTGCCAGACGGTCAGCATGCCTGAGTTGATCCTGAAGATGTACTCTATCCTCCTCTGCCTTTTTGCGCTCGACGATCAACGCAACCTGCTTCGCCACGGCGTCGATGAGTCTCCGTTCCTCTCTGAGAAATGGTCCCTCATCTAGTTCGGGCTTCTTCTGCGAATAGACGATTTCCACCACACCCCTTTTTTCGCCTTGTACAATGATATCTGCTGTCTCTTTCTGAGGGTAATCCTTAAAACTAGATGTTGAGTACGAGCGGCCATGAACGGTTATCCTTGCGGAAGTGATTTCAGGATATTGCCACGCAGGAGGAAGGAGCTGGACGATTCTCTCGAGAATCTCGTGGAGCGATATATCAGGCTGGGCAGACACCTGGGCGATACCATGAAGACAGGTCAGCTCCTTGACACGTTCGCGCAGTGCTGCCTGGGCACGCTGGTAGATGAGCGCTACTCCAAGGTTTCGCGCAACTCGCTCATAGGCTTCTATCTCAGATTGTATGAAGTAGTTCGGCTTCTTGCTTTTCAATTGCAGAAGCCCGATATTTTCATCGGCCACCGAAAGGGGGATAATGGTGATCGAGCTGTAACTTCCACCGAGTTCTGGTCCGTGGTTTCGACGAGAAGTCGAAGAAAGCCCGTTTTCGCCCGACCAGAAACTGCCCTTATCTGTGAAAAACGGGAGCGAGGGCTTAACACGTCCACACATAATGTCTCCGCACAGACGCTCAGAGTCGTTTGACCCGCCCTCGACCGGGCAGGTGATTGTGCCATCTTCATGCTGTACGCAGCGCATGATCTCGAAGTTGAACGACCGGTTTGTCCGCCGCATGAATTCAAAACGGATCGGATCTTCATTATCCTTCAGGCGGATCTCAACGGCATCACACCCGGAGAAGTCCTTAAGCATTTTTGAGACACCCTCGAGAAAGTTGATCCTGGGGACACCCCGGCTTGCATAGTGGAGTATCTGATGGGATAGAGCTCTGAAGTCCTCAGTGGTCTTATTGCCTGCGGGTTTTGTAGGAACCAACTTTGAGTGCTTTTTTCTCATTCCAGATCAAGATATTTCTGGTGACTCATCTCACTTCGCACCAGTGGGTACTCAATCCCTTGGGAAACATCTTCCTGACAATAGGTTATCAGCCTGACTGTGACTAGTCAACGGCAAAAAGTAACATTCTCCCTGGTGCTCAACCGGGAGTGCCGGTCCCTCTGTTTGCTTCAGCATACGAAAACAAGGAGTCGATTGATTGCATCCGAACAGCATCAGGGGAAGATCCCGCGCTTCTTGTAGGCAGTCTCCAGGCGCGAAAGGGCAACGACATAGGCGGCTGTACGCCAGTCAGTGTCGAGCTTCTCCGCCCTATCACGGACCCGTTCGTAGGCATTTATGATTATTCTGTGCAGCTTACTATCTACGTCTCCCAACTCCCAGAATTCACTACGCTTGTTCTGCAACCACTCGAAGTAGCTGACGATAACGCCTCCAGAGTTGCAGAGGATGTCTGGTATCAACGCTATTCCCTTGTCCTGCAGTACCCTGTCACCATCTGGATCAGTCGGACCGTTGGCTCCTTCAGCGACCAGTTTGACGTTTAATAGTGGTGCTGTTTCAGATGTAATCTGATTCTCCAGCGCAGCAGGTATGAAGATATCGGCTTTCGTGCTGATGAAAGTCTTGTGGTCTAAAGGTTCAACCTCAGGGCAGCCTGCGACAAGTTGGTTACTCCTGCAGGCATATTCAAAGAGCCTGTCAGGGTCAATCCCATCCGCATTGGATATCGCACCACTGGAGTCTTCGACAGCAACGAGCTTTGAGCCGTGTGGCTTCATGAGCCGGGCTACCCATGAGCCCACGTTTCCGAAACCCTGAAGTATGTAGGTAGTACCATCCAGCTTCAGTCCGTGGTCTTCTGCCCACTGCTCTATTAGAAACACGATGCCTTGGCCGGTCGCCTTGTCACGACCGAGACTTCCACCCGATTCAACTGGCTTGCCGGTGACCACGTGGGCAGAACGGTTCCGCTCAAGCGGAGGCATTGTCGATAGATATGTGTCCAGTATCCAGGCCATGATCTGGGCATTCGTGTTGACGTCCGGTGCTGGAATATCGTACTCTGGGCCGATATTGCTACCCAAGGCGAAGGTAAACCGCCGGGTTATCCGCTCAAGTTCTGTTTGTGAGCACTTCGATGGGTCAAACTGGATGCCACCTTTTGCTCCGCCGAACGGTATGTTGGTCAGCGCTCCTTTCCACGTCATCCACGTGGCCAGGGCCCTCACCTCATCTATGTTGACGGAAGGATGGTACCGCAGGCCGCCCTTGAAGGGACCGAGTGCGGCATTGTGCTGTACCCTGTAGCCTGTGAACATGTCGATACGACCATCGTCCATTCTCACCGGGAAGTTGACGGTTATCTCATTGGTGGTCTTTGAGAGGATCTTGCAGATATCTCTATCAAGTCCCATCAAGTCCGCGGCTTTATTGAATTGCTGTACTACATTTTCATAAAGGCTACTCTTCTTTTCCATAATCTCCTCCTGTGAGAGTATACCCTCCAAGCATGTACATATTCACCAATCATCTTGATTATGTCAAGTACCGGGTACTTGAGCCCATTCGCTCCACGGGAAGCTACGAAAATAGCACGGTGCCGTAGATGGCAACACTATAGAGTTTGTGGGGCCTGCCTGTTCACTGTGTAGTATCAGGAAGGGCTATGAGAAAAAGCTACTTGCCAAGTATCTTCTCGACTTCCCCTTTGTCGAGGTCCATGACGTATGGGATACCGCTTATCTCAGAAGCTTCCCGGGTCAGCGCCGCAATATCATCGCGCGATATGTGCTCCAGGGCGAATTTTCTGCTGCCACACATAAGCTGGCGGAGTCCTTGAGCCAGACGTTCGTAGTATGTGTACAGGCCGAGTGCACCCGTAGGAATCTTCTCGAACTCTTTATCTCCCAGTTCCTTGCGCAGGGAACTGGCGGTAACGAAAATCTCATCCTTGGTGTTGCCAAAACGTTCTATGTAGACTGGAACCAGATTCTGCTCGATGGTTTGCCCAATTGTCTTGCCTACCATTGCCGCTGCAATGGGGGAACGAGCCATGCCAACGAGTTTCACAAACGGTGCACCCATGGCCAGCCCCTTGAAGATCAGGTCCTCAAAGGTGAATCCACCGGCCACTGCCAGTGCGGGCACGTACTCACCCTTATCAGCGAGCTTCTTGGTATACTGGTACACGAGCGAATGTATCTCGACTGGCGGCACTCCCCACTCATTCATCATCCGCCACGGGCTCATACCTGTGCCGCCGCCTGCACCATCAACGGTCAAGAGGTCGATCTTGTACTTGGATGCGAACTTGACAGCCCTTGCCAGGTCAGCCGGTCGATAAGCGCCAGTCTTCAGGAAGATATACTTTGCTCCTGCCTCGCGAAGTTCTTCCACCCTTTTTGCGAAGGACTCTTCGGAGACCATGCCCACGCGTGAATGCCGCTCGAACTCTTTGAACGCTCCGCGCTCGAATGCCTTGATCACATCCGGGTCAGTGGGATTAGGCAGGACCACGTAGCCCCGTTCATAGAGCATCTGAGCTTTTTCCAGGTTGGTTATCTTTACCTCGCCACCGATATCTTTGGCGCCCTGACCCCACTTCAGTTCTATGCACTCAACCTTGAGCTTCTGGATGCCATATTCCTGCACGCCAAGTCGTGTATCCTCGACATTGGCCTGCAAGATGATTGCTCCGTAGCCATCGCGCTGATGGTCCTTGTAGAGCTTCACACGGTACTTCAGATCGACCGTATCCACAACACGGCCCTTCTTAATCACTGACTCGGGGTCCATACCCACCACGTTTTCACCTATGGTTAGCCCTGTGCCTGCAAGCGCTGACCCAATTGCCAATCCATCCCAGTTGCTCTTTGCGATATTGGTGGAGCCGAGACCGGGGATGACCCATGGGAGACGGAACTTAATCCCCTTGTCGTGACCGAATGCTACCTCGAGATTGACTGCCGGGAAGATTGCCTTGTCACTGTCAGCTTCAATACCGTGTGCTCCAACAGCAGTGCCCATTATGTTGAAATGGGAGTAGTCAACTGGATACACCTTCTCCGAGGCTGTAGTAATCACGCCAAACGGCTGCGGATAGATTACCTCGTGGCCCCTGTATGCGGATTTACCTATCTCGCACATGCCTATACAGCCATCCACGCAGGTTACGCACATCCCGGATATGGGCGTTATTGAATCCTCTGTCCTGTTCTTTGTGAGAGTTGCGGCCGAAGAGTTTATCCTGGACAGTGACATGGTGGTCAACTCCTTTCCTTTGATTCAGTTTTCTTTATCTCGCAGGCTACACATGGGTCCATGTAGCACATCATATCGTCGAACTGTTCCTTTTCCACGCATGGCGGGCTCAGATTGGCACAAGCCCCGCATATGGCTTTTTCTGGGTCCGTAAAGGTGCACCTGAGCTGGCAGGCTGGACAGACATACATACATCCACCGCAGAGTCGACATTCCTCTGACCGGACATCGAAAGGCGTACCTATGTCTCTGTTTTCACCACGCCCACGAAAGCCGATGGCCTTCCCCATCATCTGTTCTTCGCACATCCTCACGCAAAGTCCGCAAAGGATGCAGTCTTCGTGCTCCTGCCTGAAGCGCTGCTGGCGCACGTTGTGGGCCGAAGCCAGGTCCTGTATTGTCTTCGACTGCGGGCACGATGCCAGAAGGAGTTCAAGGACCATCTTGCGAGCTTTCAGGACTCGTACCGAGGCAGTCCGAACCTTGAGCCCCTCCTCAGCCGGGTAAGTGCAAGACGACACGAGCTTAGCCTTAGGCCCTTCTCCAATCTCCACCACACAGAGGCGGCATGCACCGTAGGGTGAAAGCCCTTCCATGTAGCATAGAGTAGGTATGGGAAAACCCAGGAATTTAGCCGCTTCCAGGAGGGTTGCCCCTTTTTCGACTGAAACATCCAATCCATTTATTTTTAGGGTGATCAAGCCTGTTCTTCTCCTCCTGTCAGGCCCTCTGTTTCCTCTTCTTGCTGTGTGAACTCCAGATCGCACCTGAGGCATCTTCTTGCCTCCTTGAGTCCATCTTCAATTGAAAGTGTTTTTTCTACTTCCTCGAAGCTCTGCCTCCGCGATTCTGCTGGGAGAGTGGAGGGCTTTGCCCTTCTGGCCTGAGCCAATTCGTCCTCGGTGATTGTGGCTGGCTCCAGGTAGAACTCCGGAAGGTGAACCTTCGGAGGTACCCTCAGCTCCTCACCCCGGAGGTATCTGTCAATCACTACAGCAGCCTTTTTTCCAGCGGCGATTGCATCAATGACAGTATTCGGCCCGGTAACCACGTCTCCGCCAGCGAATACCCCCGGCCGGCTCGTGGCGAGGGTCTCGGGATCGGCATGAAGCGTCCCCCGTTTGTTTATCTCAACACCCATGGCAGATATGAACTGAACATCAGGTTGTTCGCCGATAGCTACGATAAGGGTATCTAAGTAAATGGTGTGTTCTGTTCCTGGCACAGGAACAGGTCTTCTTCTCCCGCTTGAATCGATCTTGCCCAGTTCATTCCTGATGCATTCCATTCCGCTCAGATGGCCATTCTTGGTGCAAATCCTGGTGGGAGAGAGCAGGGTCTTTAATTCGATTCCTTCGTCCTGGGCAGCCTCGACCTCCTCTTCGAAGGCAGGCATTTCTTCAGGTGTTCGCCGGTAAATAACGGTGACACTTTCGACACCTTCCTGCCGGAGCGCCACCCTAGCCGCATCTATCGCGGAGTTGCCGCCTCCAATTACTCCCACGCGTCCCTTGGCCAGTTTCTTGCCGCGGAGGTTGAATGCTTTCAGGAACTGCATGGCTGGATAGACACCCTCGAGATCTTCGCCTTGGATATCCATCCGCCGGCTCTTATGTGCGCCCAGGGCCAGAAAGATTGCCTTGAAGCCGTCGTCGAAGAGGCTGTCAATAGTCATGTCGCGACCCAGGGCAGTACCAGCCTTCAGGGTCACGTTTTCGTCGATTAGTGAATCGATCTCCTTACGCAAGACTTCCCGGGGAAGACGGTACCCCGGGATACCGCTAAGCAGCATGCCGCCTGGCCGGTCCTCTGCCTCGAAGACAGTCACCTTGTATCCGCGGAGAGAAAGGTAGTGGGCGGTGCTGAGACCGGCTGGACCTGAGCCCACTACGGCTACCTGCGGCATCTTCTGTTCAGTCTTGGTCAGCTTTTTTGGCTTGTACGTGGCAGGGTCAATCCGGTCAGTGACAAGGCGTTTCAGAGCACGAATCGCGATGGCCTGTCCTCCGCTGGTGCCCGCGCGGCACTTATCTTCGCAAGGATGGTGGCAGACCCGCGCACAGACAGAAGGGAAAGGATTTGGCTCTCTGATAACCCGGTAGGCTTCTTCATATTCGCCACGCTGTATATGAGCAATGTAACGCCAGGCCTCAGTGCCCACGGGGCATGTGGACTGGCATGGGGCCCCCACCAGCTCTTTGCACACGGCCGCCGAGCAGCGCTTGTCTTTGATATGCTCAATGTATTCGTCCCGAAAGTAGTGGAGCGTTGACAACACTGGATTGCAGGCTGATTGCCCCAGCCCGCACATGGATGTGTCCTTCACAGCCTGAGCAAGTTCCTCTAGAAGATCGAGTTTCTCAACGGTTGCATTTCCTTTTGATATGTCATCGAGAATCTCGTACATCCTCTGTGTCCCCTTGCGACAGGTGAAGCATTTGCCACATGATTCATCCTTCAGGAAGCTCATGAAGTATTTCGTGACATCGACCATACACGTGTTCTCATCCATGGCAATCATGCCACCGGACCCCATGATCGACCCTGCCTCTGTAAGGCTGTCATAGTCTATTGGTAGGTCGAACCTGCTTGCCGGGATGCAGCCACCAGATGGGCCGCCTGTCTGGACCGCCTTGATTTTGGCTTTACCAGAGGGACCACCACCTATATCGTATATGATCTCTCCGATGGTAATTCCCATTGGAACCTCGGCGAGACCGGTATTTCTGATCTTGCCGACCAGGCTGAAAATCTTGGTGCCCGTGTTGTTCTCAGTTCCTACCTTGGCGAACTGCTTTGCACCATTCGATATTATCAGTGGGATGTTGGCCCATGTTTCCACATTATTGATCACAGTGGGTTTGCTATCGATGCCTTTCTCGACGGGGTAGGGAGGTCTTTGCCGCGGCTCAGGCCTGACTCCTTCTATAGATCTCATCAAGGCAGTCTCTTCGCCGCAGACGAAGGCACCAGCTCCTTTGACAAGCCTTATGTTGAAAGAGAACTGTGTCCCAAGTATGTTCTCACCCAAAAGGCCCAGGTCACACGCTTGGCGGAGCGCGATTACGAGATGCTTGATTGCCAGAGGATACTCGTTGCGGACGTATATCACGCCTTCCGTAGCACGGGTCCCGTATGCGCCTATCAACATTCCTTCTATCACGCTGTGCGGGTTGGCCTCAAGCACGCTCCTGTCCATATAGGCCCCGGGGTCACCCTCATCTGCGTTGCATACCAAGAACTTGCGCGCACCGTTTCGAGCTTGGGCCAGTAGCTCCCACTTCAAGCCGGTAGGAAAACCAGCACCACCTCGGCCCCGTAGTTTCGACACCTTGACTTGATTGAGCACCCATTCGGGGCTCCCTTTGGTAAGGGCTTTGCTCAGTGCAGAATAGCCCCCGTTCTCAAAATAGTTGTAGATGCGGATCGGGTCGACTTTCTCATTGCGAGAAAGTATGGTCCGCACCTGCCGCTTGTAAAAGGGGATGTCGTCCTGTTTCTCTACCGGATTGCCCGTCTCCGGGTCCTTGTACAACAGGTCCTCGATTACATCTCCGGCAGCGACAGCTTTGACAATCCGCCCCATGTCATCGGAATCTATGTTCGGGTAGAAAGTCCTTCTCGGTTCGATGAGCGCCGAGGGTTCTGTTTCGCAGAAGCCGTGGCAGCCAGTGATTCGAAGATGGATTTTTTCGGTCAGCTTCTTCGCCAGAAGTTCCCTTTTTGCTATGCGGATTAGATCATTTGCACCGCTCGCCTGTCCACAGGTCCCAGCAGAAATGACTATGACGGGGATGCTCGGGTCTCGCCCGGCCACAAGAAGTGCTCTGAGCGCTTTGAGGTCATCGATAGAGCTGAGTCTTTCCATAGACGGCCAGTTCCTTGTCTGTCTGATCAGCTATTTGTCCGAAGAAGTGGAGTCATCACCATAGGATTGCGAATCAGTTTCTGCTATGTCCAGCATGTGACTTTTGCACCCACGCCGGGAGCAGACCTGTATCATACCGCCCCCTCGAACAATCATCGGTATCATGGGCGCACCACAATCCGGGCAGTTCCAAGCACCAACAAGCTCAGTATGGCAATGCGGACAGAAAAAGTTAAGCACCGTATCCATCGGGATTTCGTACTCGGATTCGATGGCGTAGCTGCCATACAGGGAAGACAGCCTGAGCCAGCCGTGTTTTTGTCCAAAAGAGACGGTGACTCTTATTGACGGGTGACCGTCGATAGGGTGAGTCGGATCCATCAGGCTGTGGTTGCATCTTGCGCAACTGACTTCGATCGGGAAAACTCGTCGGTCAGTCGCTACCTGGACCTTGTCCAAGCCGACCCGAGCTTTCTTCAGTATTCGCTTAACCTTAGCCCTGCCAACATTGGAGAAGTAGTGACCGTCGATGACAACGATAGGTCCGAGGGCACACGCGCCAAGACAGTTGACTGTCTCCAGTGTGAACTCCTTGTCTCTGGTGGTTTCGCCGGCAGAGATCCCCAACTGGCGTTGGAATTCTTCAGCTATCATGGGTCCGCCGCGGACATGGCAGGCGGTACCCAGACACACCGATATGATGTGTTTGCCCCTGGGTTGCAGACTGAAGGATCTGTAGAATGTGGCGACCCCATATATTTCCGTAAGGGAACGACCTGTTCTTTCGGACACTGCTCTCAATGCAGCTTCGGGAAGGTAGCCATATTTTTTCTGGATGTCTTCCAGAATTGAGATGAGCTCACCCCGCTTCCCTTCGTGTTTTTTCAGTATTGCTGTAACGTCCGCTGAGTTCATCTGTTTGCTTCCTGCGGTGAAAACACCCGGAACTGAATGTGTCCGGAGCTCTTCAGGAATCGATTCTTGTCAAATGATAAGATAGGGAAATACATTTATACTCTAATCATATGGGCGTGTCAAGTCTATTTGCCCAAAAAATCCAGCAATTGGTGATGCCCCCGTGGAACGGCCCGGGCAAGCAGGCCCCGTGTATCTCACTCCGTGAGAAACGGGGCAGGCAGGGGCGACGAAGCAATCCACCTATTACGAAGGACGCCCCCCTCCTGTCATTGCGATGAGCCCGTCAGGGCGAAGAAGCAATCTCCCGATGGGTTTTCCTTTAGACTTTTTGATTTTTGCACTTTGCATTTTCATTTGAAGTATGTTAGTTGATAATCTGTTTTTGTAGGGGCGCGGTTGCCGCGCCCATCTTTCTGGGCAGGGGAACCCTTGCCCCTACACAGGTCGTTGTAAAGAGCCCTGAGGCCCGAGCGAGGTCGAAAGGCGAAAATCTAGGGTTGTCCCCATGCACCCTTCTATGCAAGCAAGACGTGCTTGCCCTTCTTCGCCCAGTTTTCGCTCAATGTGGTTGTGTGGGACAGGCGTGGAGGGGATCCTTCGGGTTCCCTCAGGATGAAAAATATCCTGCCCTGTCTACCGACAGTGTGGATCTTTTTCAGCTACGACTGGCTTCGCCTTTTCTGACTTCGGCGCTGACGGACAGGTGGCCCATCTCCGCCCGGGTGGCTCCGATGGGCTCTGGCCCTGGCGGCCGAAGCTGGTTGTTGGGATTGGGTGGTCGAGAAGCGTAGGCGGCTTCGGAGGAGGCCGTGGAACGCCCCGGGCAGGCCGAGCCCCTATAGTGTCCCGGGTTTATGTTTTGCGTACAGCGTACGGCACGTGTAAGATCTGACCCCGGAGTGAACAAACACCGGGATTTTCACACTTTTAGTGCTCATCGATTGGACTTTTCACATCAATTGTGCAGACAGCGTCAGTGTCGAGGACGGGTCATGGAGCTAACGTATTGCATAACAAACAGTTACTTCTAGCCCACCGGTCTGGCACGAAACTTGTTCTATCTGACGTTGGGAGGGGAGAAAGAGAACGGATGGAGCACAAAGGAGGAAAAATGAGAGTCTCAATCTTAATACTGACAATTGCTCTTCTTGTGGGCGGGTGCTGCTGGGAGGTCCATGAGCCTGACTACACACCACCTGCAGTACCTACTGGAGTGCACAGCATTACAGGTGACGAGAATGTTAGATTGTACTGGTACCCTAATCGCGAACGGGACTTCAAAGGGTACAACATCTACAGGTCCTACTACCCGGAAGGCCCATACTACACTATCGCATCCACTCCCACAGCCTATTTCACAGATTATGACGTGGAGAACGGCCAGACCTATTTCTATGCTGTATCAGCATACGATGTGCACGACAATGAGAGCGAACTTTCCTATGACATCGTGTTTGACACACCCAGGCCAGAGGGTTTCAACGTTGTGCTCTGGGATTTCATCAAATTTCCTCTGGATGCGGGCTTCAACTTCTCAGAAGAGATGGTCCAGCCATATAACTTGAGATCAACTGACATATACTTCGAAATTGAACCCAGAACGCTCATAGCCTACATAAACATAGGTCACCCCGACACAGACATACAGGATTTCGGGTACGTCGACTGTCTGGACGACATTGACTGGGCTCCGGAGAGCGGATGGTCAAGCCTGGGATATGTGGAGGCGATCGAGGGACATGGGTATATAGTATGGACATGGGACAACCATTTTGCCAAGTTTAGAATAGAGCAGATCAGGGATGAGTACATGAGAATGGATTGGGCCTATCAGATTGACCCGGGAAATCCAGAACTTGTCGAACGGCCCTAGTTGACTGAGTAAAGCAATTGTGGCATAATAAAGGAAGGATGGATTATGATTAGAACCGCATACATTGTAATAGCGATTGCTTTCAGCCTGGCAGTAGCATTTTCTCCAGTTGTCTCGCAGGCAAGTGAGGAGGCCAAACAGGATGTTGAAAGCCGTGACACGAAAGAGGCGATTGAGGAGAAGAAAGGAGATTCGGAAGAGAACGATGATGAGGATCGCGGCGGGGACGACAATGGCTCATACGACTCTTTCATAGACGAAGATGGAGACAGAGTCGACGACCGTTGGGAGGGCTTCAGCCGGAAAAAGCCAGATGAGAAGAAAGAGAACAAGAGCGTTAAGAAGGAGAGAAAGAGACCCGAAGAGAAGAAGCCCGAGAAGGCCAGGCGACCTGAGCAATCCAGAATGAAGCGACCTCCTTCAAGATCAAAAAGCAAGAGAAGATAATCGGGACAAGGGCGGCTGTTTGCGGCGGGGCTTTTCTCTGCCTCGCCTTTTTTCATTAGGGGGGGGTAGTACATGGCTCTGTCAACAGAGGACAGGAATGTTTACTATGAAAGGCAGGCGTGCTTTACAAAAGGCATTAGACAGCACGTGTACAGGATGATAAGTCTGGCCCAGAGCCGCAAAGTGATTGATATTGGTTCTGGGGCAGGTTCGATAGCGAAAGAGATTGCTGAAAGAGTTGACGGTCCTGTCGTGGCACTTGAGAAAGACTACAGTCTTCTCAAGCGCGCTTCCTCATTGGATAAGGTCACATGTCTCTGTGGTGACGCGTTAAGACTTCCGTTCAAGGCTGGCTATTTTGACGCAGCCACCTGCCACTTCCTGCTGATGTGGCTGGAGGACCCAAGCGGTGCTCTGGTGGAAATGAAGAGAGTAGTCAGACCAAGAGGATGGATTGTAGCTCTTGCCGAACCAGACTATGGCGGGTGGGTAGGCTATCCGGAGGATATGGGAATAGGGAAAATGCTGTCCAGCGCGCTCATCAAGGAAGGCGCAGACCCCGAGGCCGGGAGGAAATTGAGGGCCATCTTTGGAAAAGCCGGGCTTGAGGCAGATGTGGGCGCCTCAGCCGGGATGTGGAATATAGAAACCCTCAGGTCCGAGTTCGAAGAGGAGTGGAAGTGGAGATTCAAAATCGTAGACAGGTCTCCGTCCCTTGAAAAGATGAAGGAGAAAGAAGCGAAAGCCATAGAAAAAGGTGAGAGGCTCCTCTTCATGCCGATATTTTATGCTTTCGCACAGAAGAAGTAGCGAGCAACGGGCAATCAGTCTTCGGAGCCATCAGCTGTCAGCTGACGCAACACCGGGGACCCCGTGGAACGGGCCGTGCAGGCATGCACTTTTGCACTTTTGGAAACGGTTCCTGTAGGGGCAGGGTTTCCCTGCCCACGCTGCAGGCTCAGGACGCGCCTCACGGGGAAACAGAGGCGGGCGCGGAAACCGCGCCCCTACAATGCCCTGGGTTTGTGTTTTGTTTCAGCGTATAGCGTACAGCGATCTTGCATCTTATGTCTTACATCTTATATCTTGTGATTAGCTCACAGCCAGTGTCTTGTCACAGCGTATGGCGTACAGCGGAGTAAGTAAATTCCCTTGACACACGGGCGAAAGTGGATATAATCACACGACTTAGCAAACAAAAGGAGTCGATTCCTCTAGTCCTAAAGGATCTCGCTGCCGCATCTGTAACATATGCTTAGCAGCGAGATGTCGCTGATGAGGTGACTTGAAGTGAGTTACAAGAAGACGCTCAATCTTCCAAAGACCGATTTTCCTATGAAGGGAAATCTCCCTGAAAAGGAGAAGGAACTGCTCGCCATCTGGGAGAAGATGAATATATATGCCGCCATGAGGAAAGGGAAAGGCGAGAAGAAGTTTGTGCTTCACGATGGTCCTCCCTATGCCAACGGCAACGTCCACATCGGCACCGTTCTGAACAAATACCTCAAAGATGTTGTGGTGAAATACTGGTCGATGTCAGGATACGACACTCCCTATGTGCCCGGTTGGGACTGCCACGGCATGCCCATAGAGCACAATGTGGCAAGGGCAATGCGTGAGAAGAAACAAGACGTAGACGTGCTCGAGTTGAGAAAGGCGTGCCGGACATACGCGGAGAAGTACGTGACCATACAAAGGGAAGAGTTCAAGAGAATGGGATATGTCGGAGACTGGGAACACCCCTATCTCACAATGGATTACCAATATGAGGCAAGGATACTGGAAACATTCAAGTCTCTTGTGGAGATGGGTTACATATACAGGGGCTTAAGGCCTATCCACTGGTGTCCGGTCTGCAAGACGGCTCTGGCGAACGTGGAGGTGGAGTACGCTCTCCACGAGTCACCCTCCATATACGTGAAATTCCCGCTGAGAAATGCTCTTGGTGGTGTTGACGTACCCACCTCGATTCTCATATGGACGACCACGCCCTGGACCCTGCCGGCCAACGTGGCGATCGCTCTGAAGAGTGACTATGACTATGTGGCATTTGCCGCAGACGGTGAAGCATACATAGTCGCAGAAGCACTTCTGTCCAGCGTCGCCAGCGCCCTGGGGATAAAAGAACCGCAGGTGCTCAAGAGGATAAAGGGGGCTGAACTTGACAGCCTGAAGTGCAAACCTCCCATGTCTGAGAGAGATTCAGTAGTCGTGATGGCAGATTTCGTGTCCCTGGAACAAGGGACGGGCTGCGTGCACATGGCACCAGGGCACGGCTACGACGATTACCAGATGGGAGTCAGGCACGGGCTGGACATAGTATCTCCAGTAGACGAAGAGGGCAAATTCACAGATGAGGTACCTGAATATGCGGGAAAGATCGTTTTTGATGCTAATCCTCTCATTGTCGAAAACCTCACAAAGAAGGGAATAATTCTTGCTTCGAGTAGGATAACCCACTCCTATCCCGAGTGCTGGAGATGCCAGAGCCCTCTCATATTCAGAGCGCAGGAACAGTGGTTCTTTGATGTGGGGAAGAAAGACTTGAGAAAGCGTTGTCTGGACAGCACAAGGGCCATAGCCTGGGTCCCCAATTGGAGCAGAGACAGGATGGTTGATGCTCTGGAAGCAAGGCCTGATTGGTGCCTTTCCAGGCAGAGGGCATGGGGTGTTCCAATTCCTGCTGTGTACTGCGCTGATTGCGGCGAGGCCCTGCTCGACACGGGTATCATCGATAGGGTCATCTCGCTCGTCAAGGAGAATGGCTGTGACGTCTGGTTCACGGCTAGCCTGAAGGAGATAGTGCCTGACGGTACTGTCTGCACAAAATGTGGTGGCAGCCAGTTTGTGAAGGAAAAAGACATTCTGGACGTGTGGTTTGATTCCTCAATCAGTAGTCTGAGAGTGGTGAAGGACGACGGAGAGCCCTGGCCCGTTGACCTTTTCCTGGAAGCTGTGGACCAGCACAGAGGTTGGTTTCAGCTTTCCCTCATAGTGGCCATGGCCACGGAAGAATCTTCTCCATACAAGACCTGCTTGACTCACGGTTTGGTGCTGGACCCACAGAGAAGAAAGATGTCCAAGAAACTTGGCAATGCCGTGGCTCCTGAAGAAGTATGGTCAAAGTATGGAGCAGACATCCTCAGGCTCTGGTTCTCTTCCGTTGACTACACTTCTGATATGGGTTTTGGGGATGAGATGCTGTCTCCCGTTGTCGATGTCTACAGAAAGATAAGAAACTCCTTCAGATTCATGCTTGGCAATATATACGACTACGACGACAAGAAACATCGAGTGAGCTATGGAGAGCTTGGAGAGTTGGATAGGTATCTTATGCACAAGCTTCAGTTGCTCATACTCAAAGCAAGAGAGGCTTATGAGAGTTTCAAGTTCTTCAGAGTCTATCACATGATACACAATTTCTGCGTCAGTGCACTTTCGCAATTCTACTTCGACATCATGAAGGATGTGCTCTACACATTTGCGCCAGACTCAAAGGAGAGAAGAGGAGCCCAGACTGTTCTACACGATGTCCTGACCGTTCTTGTCAGACTGACAGCTCCGATTCTTTCCTTCACGTGTGAGGAGGCTTGGCTTTCATTCCCCCTGGGCAGACCGGAAAAGTCCGTATTTCTCTCTGAAATGCCGAGACCGGAACCTTCTCTTCAGGATGAGGGACTGGCCAGTAGATGGGACAGGCTCGTGGAGGTCCGAGATGAGGTTCTTGTTGCTCTCGAGAGAGCTCGTGAAAAGAAGATGATAGGGAACGCGCTGGAATCAAGGCTTGTACTCTACAGCGAAGACGACAACGTGAAAAACCTTCTCAAGAAGCACGCTGATTTGCTGGATCAACTCTTCATAGTTTCAGGGGTAGAGCTTTCGAATTCGAAAGGAGATTTGGGCGAAGGATCTTATGCAGGAGAAAAAGTAGATCTGCTAGTTTCTGTCCAGAAGGCAAGGGGCGAGAAGTGCCAGAGGTGCTGGATGTACTCCACATCGGTCGGTCTGGCAGAGGAATTTCCACACATCTGTGAGAAATGCGTGCGCGCAATAAGAGAGACGCAAACGAATACAAATGGGAGGTGACATGCATGGACGCCAGAAAACTTGACAAGTTTCGAAAGCTGCTACTGAAACTGAGGGAGAAACAGATGAAGACTCTGGGCATACTGGAGGAAGGTTTTGAGGCAACTCCAACTGAGGCGTCTGATGATCTTTCGGCCTACCCTTACCACCCTGCCGACTTGGCAACCGATGCCGCGGACAGGGAAATGAACTCCATGCTGGCCACTAGTGAAGGCGAGGCTCTCTATGAGATCGACCAGGCCCTGAGAAGGATATACAGCAAGACATATGGGAAGTGCGGATCATGCGGCAAGTCCATCAAGGAGGAGAGACTTAATGCCGTTCCATATGCAAGGCTGTGCGTCAAGTGCAAGGAGAAGGAGGAGAAGAGTTCGTGCCCCCCAGGAGGGTGATGACCCTCGTCCTCATCTGCGCCATCGTTGTAGGCGTAGATCAGTTTTCCAAATACCTGGTGTCAAAGAATCTCGAACTGAATAGTTCGTTTAGTTTGGTGGGCAGTATTTTGAGGCTCACCTATATCAGGAACCCGAACGCAGCGTTCGGGCTTTCGTTTGGACGCGGGGTTCCACTGCTTCCGTTTGCCCTGCTTGCGATATGTGTTCTTCTTCTAGCCTTCTTCAGGACCGGCAGCAGAGGGGGAGTTGGTCTGGCTGGCCTGGGTCTGGTTCTTGGCGGGGCCCTGGGAAATCTCATTGACAGAATAAGATTCAATGAAGTAGTGGATTTCGTTGACGTCGGGATTGGCAAATTCAGGTGGCCGGTCTTTAATGTTGCAGATTCGTGTGTGACAGTTGGCGTGATCCTCCTCATATTGGGTTCTCTCCTCTTCAGGGGTAGGGAAGTCTCTGTTCTGGAGCGTGAGCAGTCTGACCTAACAGCAGGCAGTTAGTCAGATGTGTTGCAGAGTTCTACTGTTCCTCTTCTTCATTGGCATCAGTTCCATGGCGTCTTCTCAGCCGATCTCCACACAAAAAGACGAACCGATTGAGGAGACGAATTCAGCCGTGACTCCAGGTGTGGATGCTGAGGGAGAGAAAGACAAGGTCATCTATTCCTCTGAACAGATCAAGTATCTCGTCGACGAGCAAAAGGTCCTTCTGTATGGCGGTGCTCGCGCCGTGTATGGCACCGTGAGCATAGAAGCAGAGACTCTGATCTTTGACTTACGAAAGAAGGAGATAATAGCTCTTGGGCATCCTGTTCTCTACGACGGTGATCAGACAATATATGGTAAGAAGATGCGATATGAAATAGAAACAGGTTATGGAGAGGTGGTTGAGGGCAGAACAGCCATAGAGAAAGGATGGTTTGAAGGGAAGAAGACCAGAAAGGTAGGGAAAAACATCCTGGAGATTGAGGGCGGCAAATTCACAACCTGCGACAGAAAGCCACCTCACTACTTCTTTGCCGCAAGAAGAATGAAGGTCTATCAGGACGACATGGTAATCACTGAACCGCTACTCATGTACGTAGGTAACGTCCCCGTCTTCTTCATGCCATACTGGTTTTTTCCCATAAAGAAGGGAAGGCATTCCGGGTTTCTGATACCGAAGATCGGGACTGACAGTTATGATGGCAGATATGTGAAGAACCTCTCATACTTTCTCGTCCTGAATGACTATTCGGATATTCACTTCAGTTTTGACATCCTTGAAAAGAAAGGATTGAGGTCTGGTGTAGAAGGTGTATATGTCGTGAAACCATATCTGGAGGGCAGGATTTCTGGAGCATACATCGATGAGACACAAACGAACAGGAAGAGGTGGCGGGTTCAGGCAAGTCACAGGCAAAACCTTGGAAAGAAGACCGACCTGAGGGCAAGGGCCGATTTTCAGAGTGATGTTGACTACGAAGTTGACTATAACGAAAATAGAATAGTCCAGCTAAACAGGAGGCTGGAGTCATACCTTTCTCTGACAAAGACATGGAGCGGTGCAGGTGTAAACCTTGTCGCGAACAGGACTCACAACCTGGACAGTGATCAGATTTCACAGTTGCTTCCAAGAGCCAGCTTCAATCTTAGTAACAGGAGGATATTTGAATCAGCCCCGGGTGAGAGTGTGAGGTGGTACAATCGGTTGAGAGCATCATTCTCGACACTCATGGTCAACTCCAGAGAGGGTAAGGAAGGTGAGTATGTTGATAGAAGGGCGGCAGACACAAGATTGAACCTGAGCATGCCCGTAACCATTCTCGGGCACCTAAATGTGAGCCCCAGGCTGGGTTTTCAAGAAACCGTCTATGGTAGAGATACAACTTCTTCGAGTCTTCCCTGGCGGCACCACTACACGGCCGCCGTTGCCATCAACACTACACTATATGGACTTTCAAGGTTTGGGGTGGGCCCCATAGAGAGGTTCAGGCATGTCCTTAAGCCCAGTATCAGCTATTCTTATTCTCCTGAAGTAAAAGACACATTCTCTTATGTTCCTGGCATCGGGGGGGTGGCTGCTACTAACAGCTTCAGAGCTTCCATAGGGAACGACTTTCAGGCGAAGCTGGGACGGGGAGAGGGTTCTTCAATTCTGAACCTTGCCAGTCTTGACATAAGCGGATCCTACGACCTTCGCAGGACAGGCCGGAGACTTTCGGATATTGCCAGTTATCTGAGGGTGAGGCCCGTTGAACCCCTGGAGTTCGACATGAGGATGTCCCACAATCCATATGAGCGTAAACTGACGATGCTTTCGGCAACGGCGAGATTGAACCTGGCTCCCAGGGGATCTGCACTTTCCAGAATATTTGGAGGAGCACTCGCAGGCAACTACGTGAGAAACATTGCCGACAGAAGCAGGGATACGTACCAGGTCTGGGGGCGCGTTGACTTCCGGCCCACAGACAAATGGCACGTGGTGTATTCCCAAAGGTATGACGTGAACGATAGGAAGCTGATTGAGCAGAGCGTGAGAGTGAGCAGAGATCTCCATGCCTGGGAGGGACAGTTCGAGTGGCAGACATTTGGTGACAGATGGCGTTATGATGTGCGTATTAGCATGAAGGCCATACCTGAAATCAAGCTAGGGAAGGGACTCTTCGGCATTTTTCTCCCGTAGCGAATGTTGCAGATGTAAGGTGGTGTAAGTCTTTCATGGCACGGGAAATCAGGTGGTCCATCGTGGAATCCCTTGCTATTCTTGAAAAAACACTTGACAGGATTTTGGGTGGGTGATAAACTTTGTCAACCTCGACCTGCAATAGATGAGATTTGTGAAACAGGCTTCGCAGGCGGGATTCGGGGTCCCCTCTACGGTGGTCTGGGGAAAGGAGGTGAGTGGCAGTGAACAAGCAGAACCTTATCGAATGGGTATCAAAGGACGCGAAGCTTACCAAGAAGCAGGCTGGAATTGCTATTGACAGCGTGCTTTCCGGCGTGTCGAAGGCTCTGAAAAAGGGTGAGAGAGTAACGTTTGTTGGATTCGGCACCTTCTCAGTCAGAAGGAGAGCCGCCAGAAAGGCAAGGAACCCGCAGACGGGTGAGGTCATCAGGATTAGTGCAAGAAGAGTTCCCGTTTTCAAGGCCGGTACAGAGCTCAAGAGGTCGGTAAAGTAAGCTTCAGCTGCAAGGCAATTAGCCCTGCGCCACGGACTCTCTGTCTGGTGCAGGGCTATTTTCTTCTCCACCCAATTCCACTTGACCACTCCTCTTTTCAATGCTAATCTGGCATCATGGAACTGGTGCTTGCCTCTGCGTCCCCGTGGAAGGCAGAACTGTTGAAGGAAGTGGATTTCAGCTTCACGATTGACCCACCAGATGTAAGGGAGGATATCGAGTCTTACGGCTATGCGCCAGATATTTGTGAGCGGCTTGCCCTGTTGAAAGCAAGGCAGGTTAGGAGCAGACATGATGAGCAGGGTGTGGTTCTGGGCGCGGATACAATCGTACGTATTAAGAACACTATTCTCACAAAACCCGAGGACAGCAAAGGTGCCGCTCAAATGTTACGGCTTCTCAGCGGACGGACGCACATTGTAGAGACAGGAATTGCAATGGTGGGGCCGAGGGGAGAAGTTTGTGTGCGTGAGGCGACGGGAGTTCAGTTCCGGCCTATTAGTGAAGCCCAGATCCTGTCCTATGCGGCTTCAGGAGAGTGTATGGACAAGGCGGGCGCATATGCTGTCCAGGGCGGAGGGACAGATTTCGTTACGGAGATAGAGGGCGACTACTACAATGTTGTTGGAATGCCGATCACACTCGTTGTTGAACTGATTCGGCAAACTTATCCTGAGCTTCTGCCAAGCTCACCAGTCGTTCGATCCATAAATTCGGTGACGAGTTTATTCACTCAGGATTAGTGCTGAGCGAGCAAGTTGAATCAACATCCCTTGAATCAAACGTCACCGTAATTGCGAATCGAAGGACTAGGAAGACAGAAACGATGAATTACGTGTCTCTGGATTTCAGGACGATAGAGTGGGTGGACGGTAAGGTGAGAATCCTGGACCAGACCAGGCTTCCTGAAAAGACTGAGTACAGGGACTTGACCCGTGCTGAAGAGATGGCAGAGGCTATCAGATGCCTGGCGGTAAGAGGAGCCCCTCTGATTGGCGTAGCCGGAGCGTATGGTGTGGCTCTTTCAGCCCACAGCAGAAAAGCCAGTTCGCCTGAGAGACTTAAGGTGGATATCACAAAAGACATCCGTATGCTGGGGGCGACAAGGCCGACCGCGGTGAACCTTTTCTGGGCACTGGACAGGATGTCAGATGTCCTGGAATCGGCCGATAGTGTGGGAGAAATGAGAGAAACTCTTCTCAGTGAAGCGATATCCATTCATCTTGAAGATAGAGAAAAGTGTGAGATGATAGGTAGGAATGGGGCAACGCTGATTAACGATGGGTTCACAATTCTGACACACTGCAATGCTGGTGCCCTGGCTACCGGTGGAATAGGAACTGCACTTGCTGCCATCTACGTTGCCTCCGCCCAGAATAAGAGGGTGAAGGTTTTCGCATCAGAGACCCGGCCACTTCTTCAGGGAGCGAGACTCACAGCATGGGAGCTTTCTCGGAACAACATAGATGTGACACTCCTGGTCGACGGAGCAAGGGGGCATCTATTGACGAAAGGAAAAGTGGACTGCATAATAGTCGGGGCAGACAGGATAGCAGCAAATGGTGATACTGCAAACAAGATAGGAACCTATCCACTTTCTGTACTGGCACAAAAGCACAATATTCCTTTTTATGTGGCCGCACCTTTGAGTACTTTTGATTTGACGGCGCCGGCGGGCGAAGCTATTCCCATCGAAGAAAGGGAGAGCAAGGAAGTGCTTTTCTTCGGGGGCACGAGGATTGGACCTGATAATGCAAAAGTTTTTAACCCTGCCTTCGATATTACACCACACGGCAATATTTCTTGCATCATAACTGAGAAACATATCCTGCATCCTCTTTTGGAAGAATCGATTGAGGACTGCTTCAGAACTCCTTAGATGGGAGATCACTTTGACATATCGGTTGTCATAGTCACCTTTAACAGTAGGAGATTTATTAGGGCATGCCTGGAGTCGGTAGTGAAAGCAGGGGATGGCGAGAACTGGAAGGTGATTGTTGTGGACAACGCTTCAATTGATGGCAGTGTCGATGTGGCAATGGAATACCCCAGTGTTGAAATCATCAGGAAAAACAGAAATGTCGGGTTTGCGGCTGGTGTGAATTCAGGGCTCCATGTTGCCGATTCAAAATATGTGCTTCTTCTCAATCCCGATACTGTCGTTACGGACGGTTCAATTCAAACCTTGAAAGAATATCTGGATGCCAATCCTGATGCTGCATGTGTTGCTCCACAACTTCTCGATTTCGATGGTTCGATTCAGCCCTCGTGCAGAGAGTTTCCTACTCTGAGGACGATTCTTGCAGAGTTCTTCCTCCTTCCCGGAGTGAGAAGAAGGTTTCCGAACCTGGACAGGTACAGGATGGGATATTTCGACCATCGTTCCCGGAGAGAAGTTGATCAACCGATGGCATCCTGCATGTTACTCAGAAAAGGTGTTCTTAATAAGATAGGTCATCTCGACGAGTCCATGCCCATTTTTTTCAACGATGTGGATCTCTGCAGGAGGATGAAGGAGAAAGGGTGGCGAATTGTGTTTCTGCCCGATGCGAAGGTATATCACTATTACGGCGCCTCCACAAAGGCCTTAGGGGTCAATCGTCAGTTGTATCTTGCCTGGTCCATGTACAGATACTTGAGAAAGCATGAGCCAGATCTCCTGGTTTATCTTTGCGGGCCTTTGCTCATTGTTGGCTATCTTTTTAAATCTATATACTCAATGATGTTTGGGATAAGGAGGGGATAGGGAAACTTGGAATCCGTTCAGACAGACTTTCTTGTTATTGGAAGCGGAATGGCCGGACTCACGTTTGCCTTGAATGCGTCAGAGCACGCAAAGGTTGTTGTGGTCACCAAGAAAGAGCAGGCGGAGTCCAACACCAACTATGCCCAGGGAGGGATAGCCGCCGTATTCGGTGATGATGACAGTTACGATCTCCATGAGGAGGACACAATACAAGCAGGCGCTGGACTGTGTAACGAGAGGGCAGTCAAAATAATGGTCGAAGAGGGTCCAAGGTTGATAGATGAACTGGTTGATTTAGGCGCTCACTTCACTGGGTCAGGTTCCAGATTTGATCTATGGAGAGAAGGCGGCCATTCCAGAGAGAGGGTCATCCATTTCGAAGACCGGACCGGCTATGAAATTGAGAGGGCTCTAATCCAGAAGGTAAAGGCCAGGGACAATATCCTTATTCTTGAAAATAGAACTGCGGTAGACCTCATACTAGATGAGAATGGTTGTCGAGGCGCATATGTGTTCGACAATGAGAGCGGCAAATTGGAGGCCTTTGTTGCCAGTACGACCATGTTGGCTGCCGGGGGAGCCGGCCAGACCTATCTTCACACCACTAATCCCCCAATAGCCACAGGGGATGGGATCGCAATGGCTTACAGAGCAGGTGCAAAGATAGCAAACATGGAGTTTGTTCAGTTCCATCCCACATCACTCTACTTCCCGGGAACCGGAGATAGGGCTCTTCTGATATCTGAGGCTACCAGGGGGGCTGGTGCAGTCCTGAGGACCAGGTCCGGTGAGGCTTTCATGGAAAAGTACAGTGACAAAGGCAGTCTCGCATCAAGGGATGTGGTGGCCAGAGCAATTGACAGCGAACTCAAGATCCGCGGTGATGAGTTTGTATATCTGGACATGACCGGCACAGGGGCACGGAAGATCAGATCCAAGTTTCCAAACATATATAAGGCGTGCCTTGAGAGAGGGATTGACATGACAAGTCAGCCAATTCCTGTTGTTCCTGCTGCCCACTACATGTGCGGGGGAGTTCTCACCGATACTGAAGCAAGGACTTCGCTTCCAAGGCTCTACTGTGCTGGTGAAACCGCCTACACTGGTGTGCACGGTGCAAATCGGCTTGCAAGCAATTCCCTGTTGGAAGCTCTCGTCTTCTCCAAGCGTGCGTACAGATCAGCAGTAGGGGAGAAGGCAGCCGCACCACCTCCTCGTCTGGAGCCGCCTTTTCAAAAGGGATCGTCTGGGGCCAAAGAAAGGGTAGTCATCACCCATACACGCTTCGAGATTAAAAGGTTAATGTGGGACTACGTGGGGATTGTCAGAAATTCAGCAAGACTGAAGAAAGCACGACTCAGAATTGATGAACTGATCAAAGAGGTGGAGGAGATGTTCTCGGATCTTCCCATAGGCAGTCAATTGCTGGAGCTTAGAAACCTGGCATCTGTCTCCCTGATGGTGATTGCCTGCGCGAACATGAGGAAAGAGTCGAGAGGACTCCATTACAATAAGGACTATCCAGATAGGGATGATGAGCATTGGAAACACAATACAATACTACAGGTTTCTAATCCGCAGTAGGGCTGAGTTATTGCCTTGACAAGACTTGCGGGGGTGATATAATACTCAGTGGAGTAGCAGATACGTAGGGTCGTAACCTGTGTTTCGTAGTTTGCTGCTCCATTTAACATAGAAAGAAGCGTCAGGGGCGGCATGGGAAGGATGAGAAGCTCCATATTCAAAAGGGAGTTGACGCCGTCTCGCGTCCTTATTTTTGGGTATGCGAGCCTCATACTGATAGGGACCGTGTTGCTTGCCATACCAGCGTCTTCGTCAAGAGCCGCGGGGAGGGCTTCTCTAGTCGATGCCTATTTTACTGCCTCCTCAGCCATTTGTGTTACTGGCCTCATTGTGAGGGACACTCAGCACGATTTCAGTCCCCTGGGAAAGGCGATATTACTTGTACTGATGCAAATCGGTGGTCTTGGATACATGACTCTTGCTACTTCTTTTTCGCTGCTGTTACGGAGGAGGATATCGTTAAAGGAGAGGCTTGTTACAAGCGAGGGGCTGGGCCAGCTCACTCTTGAAGATTTGGGCAAATTCGCCCTCAAGGTGTTTATTGTTACTGCCGTGTTGGAACTTGTAGGGGGGGCCATTCTTGCTTTACGATTTAGTATGGCTGGCATTCCCGTGCCAAGGTCACTTGCGTTCGGGCTGTTCCACTCGGTGAGTGCGTTCTGCAACGCCGGCTTCTCAGTGTTTTCTCGAAACCTTTCCGGTTTTACCGATGACGCGCTGATAAGCTTCACCGTTATGTCGCTCTTCATTGTTGGCGGGCTGGGTTTTATCGTCTTGAGGGATCTGTACCGGAGGTTGATTAAGAGGAGCGTAAAAAGACTATCCGAGCACACCAAGCTCGTCCTTGTAGTGACTAGCATACTTCTCTTGCTCGGCTTCACAGGGGTACTTCTCCTTGAAAATGGAAGAGCCATGGCTGGTTTGAGTGTAAAGACTAAACTGATTGCCTCCTTGTTTCAGGGCGCAACCCCGAGAACGGCGGGTTTCTCGACGCTCAACATAGGAAGTCTCGCAGCTCCAACCCTGTTTCTCATGGTGTTCTTCATGTTTATCGGGGCTTCGCCTGGAGGCACTGGCGGCGGAATAAAAACGACAACTTTCGGCAGCGCTCTGATGAAGCTATATTCGGTTCTCTCCGGAAGGGCACACGTTTCTGCATTCGGGAGAAGCCTTTCAGAATTCGTGACCACAAGGGCACTCGTTCTCATTCTGGCCGGTATTCTAATAGTGACCATGGGGACGGGACTCCTGCTTGTGTCTGAAGGTCAGGCGATTGCCAGGAAGGGATTTCTCGGTGTCCTGTTCGAAGAGGTGAGCGCGTTCGGAACTGTAGGGCTCTCGGTAGGATCCTATACACGGACGCAGACGAGTCTTTCGCATGACTTCACACCGTTTGGAAAGGTAGTCATTGCTCTGACCATGCTCGCGGGCAGGGTTGGTCCGCTGACCGTTGGGGTCGCAGTCGTGCTCCGTCAGAGAAAAGAAGTATTCGTCTATCCTGAAGGAAGAGTTATGATAGGATAGGAGGAACGAATTGTGCGCCAGTTTGCTGTGATAGGCCTGGGAAGGTTCGGAAGTTCAGTAGCAAGGACTCTTGTAGAGAGAGGTCATGAGGTTCTTGCCATCGACTCTGAAGAGGAGAAAGTCGCAGAAATTGCCGACCAGGTGACCCATGCCGTGCAACTTGACGCCTCTGACGAGAAAGCACTCAGGTCTGTTGGTGTTGCGGACGTGGACGTGGCGGTAGTCTCTGTTGGTGACATCTCCGCATCAATTCTCATAACTCTGCTTCTGAAAGAGCTCGGAGTGGGCCTGGTAGCGTCCAAGGCTCTTGATGCACTCCACGCAAAGGTTTTGAGGCGAGTAGGCGCGGACAAAATCATATTCCCCGAGAGGGACATGGGCGTAAGGGTGGCAGACAGCCTTTCCACACCGGGAATCTTTGATTATATTGAGGTCTCGCCAACTCACAGCATTGTGGAGCTCGTTGCTCCCGGGTCATTGCAGAGCAAGACCATGCGAGAGCTGGACTTGAGAGCCAAATATGGGGTTAATGTTATCGCCATAAAAAGAAAGAAACCAAAGATATCGAAAGAGGGAGCATCAGAAATAGAGGAGGAGTTCATCCTCGGACCAACAGCAGACGAGCAGATTGTCCATGGTGACTTGCTTGTGCTGCTGGGCAAGGATGAAGATATAGAAAAGCTGAAGAGACTATGAAGAAAGAACAGGACAAAGAAGAGAATCCCGAGGAGATGGCCAGAGAACGTCTGGAGCTGGGAAAATTCTACTTCCTCAATCAACGATATGAGGAAGCGATAGACCAGCTCAAGAAGGCTCTAACTTTTCAAAAAGACAGTGCTGACATATACTTTAATCTTGGCGTTGTCTATGAGGCGATCAACCAGGTCGCAGACGCCAAGGATAGTTTTGAGAAAGCTTTGAATCTTCAGCCCAATATGAAATCTGCCCAGGAACACCTTGACAAACTGGTTGGTGTATAGGTACAACCGTCAGGCTGCAGGCGTGACGACGAAAAGACTGGCTGTTGTTTTGGATTTAGATCCCCCGCCTTTCCGAGGTGCAGAGCATGGAGGCACCAAAACTCCTACTGGTGGAAGTTGACAAGATGGTGGCCAACTACTTGGCCGCGCAGTTCGCAGAAGTATCCGACACGCAGTTTGATGTGGGCGTCACCTTCAGTGGTGAAGATGCAGTAAATATGGTTTCAACGACCCCTTATGACATCGTTCTGATGGAGATCGCGCTTCCCGGAATCAACGCCGTAGAAGCGCTCAAGCAGATAAAAGACGTTGATGGAGACATACAGGTCATACTTGTCGGTGACGGACCATCGCCGGAATCGGTCTTGGAAGGCTTCAGGGAAGGTGCTTACGATTTCATAATGAAGCCATATAGTTTTGACCGGCTTCTGGAAACTGTCAAGAATGCAGTCGAAAGGCGAGAGGTTCTTCAAGAGAGGAAAAAGCTGATAAGAAACCTCTGGGAGGCCAGTGAAAAGCTGACTGCTGATAATGAGAAGCTCGCGGCATTTAAGGCCACGGCAGAAAAAAAACTGGAGAGGGGCCAGCAGCAAATGCGCGTGTTCACTTCTTATTTAGAGCAATCGAACACCGGATGTAGCCTGGCTGAGTGTGGAGAACTTGCTGTGCGCTCGGCTATCAAGATTCTAGGGAGGAAGGAAGTCGCTCTACTGTTTCTCGAGGAGGACTATCTGGTCGTCAGGAATGCGTCTGCTTTTGAGCCCGAGTTTCAAAGAGGCGGAAAGGTTCCTCTGACGCGTTTCGAGAGTTTGTTCAAGGAATCGAGGAGCGCCAGGGTAATTGAATTCAGAACGAAGGCTGGGGTCCGTTCCGTGGCTTGCGTGCCTCTGCTGAGGGGAGGAGAACCAGTCGGCGTATTATGTGTGGGCGGCAATGGAAATGACCTTCCTTTCGACAAGGCAGATCTTGCCGTACTGACAGAATTTGGAGGCGTTGTGTCCATTTCGCTTCGGAGTGCAGTGCTTCTGGACCGGATACACAGGACTCATCTCGAGGCCATACTGGCACTTCTTCTGGCCGCCGAGACAAAGGACCCTGACATAAGGGTCCATTCTCAGAGAGTTGCCGACTATTCTGTAAAGATAGGGCAGGAGCTGGGCTTGCCTGCACCAGATATTCTAATGGTAAGGTACGCTGCTCTGCTCCATGACCTTGGGAAGATAGGTCTGCCGGATGAACTCCTTAGAAAGACCGGTGAACCTACTGAAGCTGAGTTGGAAGAGATAAGACAACACGAGATATCGAGTGATAGGATTGTGACCCCGATGAAGTTTCTTGAACAAGCCAGGCCCATGATAAGGCACCACCACGAGAGATTTGATGGAGCCGGATACCCCGACGGCTTATCCGGTGACAGCATTCCGCTGGGGGCAAGGATAATTGCAGTTGCAGATTGTTTTGATGCACTCACCTCCACGCGCTCATACCATGAGAGGCTGAACAGGGATGAGGCATTGTTGAAAATGGAGGAGGACTACGGCTGGTTTGATCCAGAGATTCTAGAGGCGTTCAAGAAGGTTCTGGAGAAGGAGGCTGGGCCAGGATGGAAGGAAGAGAAGTAAGGGAACCTGCCGTTGCCGGTTCGTTCTACCCGGGTGACGAAAGTTCGCTCAGCGCGATAGTGGAGAGCCTCATCGCCTCAGTTCGCCCACAGCCTGTTGAGGGGCCTCCCCGTGTTCTGATCGTACCGCACGCAGGTTATCCCTATTCCGGTCAGACAGCAGCATACGCCTACAAAACAGTGAAGGGCCAGGAGTATGAAACTGTTGTGCTGGTGGGTCCAAGCCACTACGTACACCTGGAAGGGGCCGCACTCTATGCTGGAGACATCTGGCGCACGCCCCTTGGAGAGGTTCCTCTGGACAAAGAAGTGGCCTCAAAGATACTCGATTCGTACCCAAAAGCTACCGAAAGCTCTTCCGCCCACGCTGAAGAACATTCGTTGGAGGTTCAGGTTCCTTTCCTTCAGAAGGTTCTTGGGAATTTCAAGATTGTCCCTGCTCTCGTTTCTTCCACATCTGCGGCAGATGCTGCGGCACTGTCTGAGTCGATCGTCGCTGCCGCTTCAGGCAAACGTTCGCTGGTGGTGGCAAGTAGTGACCTCTATCATGGATACTCATACGAAGAATGCGTTTCGCAAACCAGGACATCCGTGAAGGCTATCATTGACGGTGATCCCCAGATGCTTGAACAGTCCTTCAGAAGCGGTGAATCTTCTGCATGCGGAGAGGGTGCCATTTTAACTGGACTGTGTGTGGCTAAGTCTCTTGGGGTCTTGCCGGTTCTTCTGCACCAGACTAACTCCGGTGATGTGATGGGAACCAGGTCTGGATATGTTGTAGGCTACTGTTCATTTGCATTCGTTTGAACCGGAGGATACAATGCTGACCGATGCGGAGAAAAAAGAGTTGCTGAGAATAGCCAGGAATAACCTGGAATCGGCTGTCAAAGGCACACCGAAGCCAGAATCGAGAGTCATGAGTGAAACGCTGGGGCAGGAGAGAGGGGTATTCGTCACACTGAAGAAACAGGGGGATCTGAGAGGGTGCATAGGTTACATACAGCCGGTCAAGCCATTGTACATTGCAGTTGGAGAGATGGCTGTTTCTGCAGGTACGGGTGATCCGAGATTTTCTCCTGTTGGGGAGAATGAACTTTCTGACATAACGATCGAGATATCCGTACTATCTCCTATGAAGCAAATTAAGGATGTTGAGGAGATAGAGGTAGGTCGCGACGGGATCTACATAGTCAAGGATTACTACTCAGGTGTGCTCTTGCCTCAGGTTGCCACGGAACACGACTGGGATGGAGAAAGATTCATCGAAGAGACTTGCCTGAAGGCTGGTCTTCCTCCTGATGCGTGGCAAAAGGGCGCTCAGATTTATAGTTTCAGTGCTGATATATTTCGCGAGACAGACGGCTAGGTTCGGTGTCTGTGGTGGGTAGAGGTGTGGCTCTTCGCGGGCTCAAGATATTCCTCATTTCAAGCTGGGTGGTTATCGCCTCATTCGGCCTACTGGCCCGTCCCTACATAATCCCCCACGCAGAAGTTGGCCTGCCCCAACTGCTGCTCGCCTTTCCTTCTGCGCACTCTTTCAGTGATGAACTGAAGAATCCTGCAAGGCGCGATGCGTACGCCAAAGACAGCTCTGTGCTGGGAAGCGTTGTCAGGAGCACAGACCTGGCTCCGAACATAAAGGGCTATAACGGAAACATATCGCTGCTGGTTGGAGTTTCGCACGATGGTACGATGACCGGAGTCGTTGTGCTTGAACACAGTGAGACCCCCTCTTACGTGAGGAGCCTCGCGAAGTGGGTGAACACATTCAGCGGCAGACACGTGACTGACAGTCTGGAAATGGGGAGGGACGTCGACGGAATGACCGGAGCAACCGTTAGTTCAAAAGCTATCATCGACATGGCCAGGATTTCATCCAGGGCAGTGGCCAAGCGAGTGTACAATATAGATGTTCCCGAAGAACCAAGTCCAAGGTTATCTCGCCGTGAGATGGCCAAGGCCGCGCTCGCGGTCCTCCTTTTTTCGATCGCGATCCTGGGGACTGTCAAAAGGAAGGATTCATACCGGTGGGTAACGCTGGGACTTGCTCTCGTCCTTGTGGGATTTGTCTATAACTTTCAGCTCTCCATCCTGAACCTCTCGGCAATACTGTCGCTCAAGCCCAGTGTCTCCCTTTCTTTCTGGTTGCTTTTCGGTCTCTCGGTCGTGACTGCACCGATACTGGGCAGAGTCTACTGCAACTGGATATGCCCTTTTGGCGCTGTCCAGGAGATTACTCACCGTATTCTTCCCAGAAAAGGGAAGGCGCCGCCTGCGCACAGAAATGCCGAGATTCTGAAGCTGGTGATACTCTGGGAGACGACGCTTGCAGCAATTCTCACGTCTAATTTGATGTATGCAGATTATGAGCCTTTCATGACCCTCTTTGCGAGAAGAGGGCCCATTCTTCTCTGGTTTTTCCTCGGAGTGGTCCTATTCTTCTCTCTGTTCAGGTATAGATTCTGGTGCAGGTACTTCTGCGCCCTGGGAGGCTTTTATTACCTGTTATCCCGATTTAAGCTGGCAAAGAAATATCATAGGGGAGGATTCGATGACTCAGAAGGAGATATTGAGTGAACTTGAAGAAATAGCATCTCGAGCGGGACTAAGGGTGAAGTATGACAAACTGGAGACAAAAGGCGGAGAGTGTCTGGTGGAGGGGAAGCCATACGTGATTATGAACGAAGTCCTGCCAGAAGAAGAGAAGATATCGATTCTTGTTTCCGCACTGAAGAAAGTCGACCTGGAAGGCATTTTCCTCAAACCCAAGGTAAGAGAAGTGATAATGCGTAACACGGAGTGAGCTGAATAGGCCCGATCCATCGAAAGATGGAGCGAGACATATTCAGTCCTTCGTCGGTGTGAGCCGACGAAGGGCAGACTTTCACGAAGGACGAAGAACGAAAACTCACCCCCTCTTTTCTTCCCTTCGGGCTCGCAATGGGCATATTACTCAAGAATGTGGCCTCGAAATGGTGTTATCTTCTTG
>SOJN01000143.1 GCA_004376575.1 candidate division TA06 bacterium
TGGGGGTCTGGGCTGTGGTGGCTTGAACATTTGAACGGGGGGGTGGTTGGCGGAGTGGTGGTGCGGTGGTTGAACAGGGCCGGGGGTCTGGGTGTGTGGTGGTTGAATAGGGTCGGGCGGCGTGGTTGGGCTGGTTGAACGGGGCTGTGCGGGGGGAGGGGAAAGCGGGAGACGGGATTCGAACCCGCGACCGTCTGCTTGGAAGGCAGACGCTCTACCAGTCTGAGCTACTCCCGCACCGTTACTGACGACAATCGAAAATCGAAGATCGAAAACGAAAGAACGAAGGATAGAGAACGAAAAACGAGAAGACGTTTATGGTGACTAGCTATCAGTTGCCTAACACGAAGACCATGTCACAAGCTTACAGCGTACAGCGCACAGAGTACAGCACTTAGTGTGGGCAGGGAAGGATTCGAACCTCCGTAGGCTTTGCCAGCAGATTTACAGTCTGCCCCCTTTGGCCACTCGGGTACCTGCCCCCCTAAACACGAAGAGACGAAAATCGAAAACGAAATAGGTCCGACCCATCATAGATGGGGCGAGGCATATTTCGTCCTGAGCGAAGTCGAGAGCGCAGCGAGCGACGCAGTCGAAGGATCTCGCTCAGAACTCGTGTACAAAACGCGGAAATCAAGGAGCGAAAATCCAAAAACACCCTCCATTCAGTTCCTGAGCTGGCGGAGGGAATCGAACCCCCGACAGGCTGATTACAAATCAGCTACTCTACCTCTGAGTTACGCCAGCAACCACCGAGGATGATACAAAACTCCCCCGTGATTGTCAACAAGACTCGCTGTGCTAGATACACTTCCCTTCCCCACCTCCCAACCCGGTTCAATCACCGCACCACCACTCCGCCAACCACCCCCCGTTCAAATGTTCAAGCCACCACAGCCCAGACCCCCAGCCCCGTTCAACCACCACACACCCACGCCGCCCAGCCCGGTTCAACCACCCAAGCCCTCTACACAACCCGGTTCAAATGTTCCAACCACCGCACCCACTCCACTGCCCTGTTCAACGACCACACCACCACTCCACACACCTTGTTCAAGGGTTCAACTAGCCCAACCACGCCGCACAACCCCTGTTCAAGAGTTCAACGACCCAAGCCCTCTACACAGCCCGGTTCAATTGTTCAAGGGTTGAACGCCCACTGCACGGCGTGAGTCGTAGGGTTTAGTATTGGATATGCAGGAGGTAGGAATCCTCATGTTTGAAAAGCACCTTCAGGTGTTTGGCTGTAAACAGGTCAAAAAGCTTCTTCTGCTCTGAATTGTCCCAATTGAAATAGTCGAACATATCATTCAGCCTGTAGGCCTCCGTGCTATTGTACAAAATGTCTGTAATCCCTTCTTGCTTCAACTGCGTCAGCAGGTCATCCACAGTCTCTGACCGTTTCATCATCTCCACTATGATCGTCTTATCGTATGCGGAGTTAGCCTCGTAGTTCCTCTTCATGTAGTATGTTCTCGCCTCACCGACAAAAAGGACCTTTGCGTCTCCTGGAAGACTCGCGTTGGCAAACTGCATGACTGGATAGTGCTCAAGCCGCTCGGTAAGGTATTCTTCCTTAGTCTCTCTGCCGAAGACGACCGCACCGGGATCAAAAAGGTCTGTTGTCAGATTCAGGGTAAAGACTATGTTGTAAAGAAGACTTGCCCCCAACACTGGCCAGATCACCCATGCAAGGGATCTTTTCCTCAGATATCTGTCGCAGCAATACCCTATCCACAGAGACAGCAGTGCGATTCCTGCCAGATAGTATCTTGTATTTATTATGGTCGCGGCCCAGAAAAAGAAGAGTATTGCGGCAAAGCCGAGCAAGTATCTCACATCCCTGTTCACCTTCCTCACAAAAAGGAATGGAATCAGGAATATGAGGAAGAGTGGACCTATCTGTGAGGCTGAGCCGAAGTTTTTGTGCCTGAAGGTCATGTCCCAGGGGAGTCTAAGGAAATGGACAGGATGAAGAGCAGTCTTTCCAGAAGTAAAACCGATACTCACCTTTTGATATTCACCCACCCCAAATATGTTACTGAGTGCGGGATAGACAGGGTTGCCGGTATAGATGAGACTCTTGATGAACCAGGGAGATGATACAAGAAGGGCAAAAATCCCGAAGAAGATTACGGATTTCAAGATGAGAGCCAGACCTCTTTTGTCAAAAGCGAGTCGAAGGAGCACAAGAAGAAGGCAGGCAACGAAAAAGTACAGTCCTGTATATTTGGTGCCCATGGCAAAACCGCAGAGGACCGCAGAAAGGAAGAGCCACTTGCTCTCTTTTTCGTTGAACCACATGAAGAGCGCAAATATTGACGTTATTTCAAAAAGGAGAAGACCTAGATCGTGCGTCGCCATTCCGGATAGTATGCCCACGGAAGGAACAAGATAGAACACTGTCGAGCCGATTGCAGCGGCCCTCCTGTTTACGAATCTCCTGCCAATTGAAAAGACAACGAGTGCTGAGGTTATGCCAAAAAGCAAGTTTATCAGCTTAGCTATCTGGTCTCCATCGAGCAGCAGCATGGAGAAGGTATAAACCGCCTCCACATTCAGCGGGTAGTTAGTGTAAACATTGTATGGCCTGAACTGGATGGCGTGATTCATTATTGACCAGTTCGAGTGAGCAAGGTGCGCCGTAAGGGTGTCATAGAAAACAGGCGGAGATAGAGCACTTACCAGGTTAAACAGGCCGGCCAAAACAGCGACCATCACCATCAGGAAAGAAGAAAACTCTCTTGCCCTTACAGTCCTTATCCAGTTGAAGAAGCTCTTTAGAAGCTCTACAACCTCTTTATAGGAGACGCCCAGAAGGGCTAGGAACACAATCCAGGCAATTGTGGGATAAAGGAGTCTGGCCAGCCCGAGAAATAGTGTCAAGATGGCGGTGAATCCCAGGCCAATTGCCCACCCAAATAGAAATGAAGAGAGATTGGCGACCTTTGCTAACCCGGCCCATTTCAGCAATCTGAGCCCGAATGCAGAAAGGACAAGGAAGATAATGAGCGAAAGAAGAACTTCTCCAAGTATCATAGAAGTTACCTGCTCTTTCCCGAACCGCCTCCATTCTAATTGGGGACATCTCCCCAGTCAAGCTGACAATTTCCACGCGTTTTTTGTACTTTGTACTTCGCACTTTGTACTTTATGCTTAGATGAGATATGTCTTCTACATCCTTTCTCTACAGAGGAAAATACGCTGTCCTGGACAGGGTCGTCTTCTCCCTGTTCACCCTCACCTATGTTTTCCTGAGTGCAAGACTTATCCCCAAGGAGCAGTATGGCCTACTGATGATTTCTCTCAGCATCGCAGCCTTCCTCAATCTGGCGAGCGAGGCCGGGGTTGGTAGTGCATTGATCAAGTATGGCTCTGAGGAAAGCGCAGACTTTGGGCGAGTTTTCTTTTCAGCCCTGACACTCAAGCTCATCTTTGTGATCGTCCTGTCAGTCCTGATAGTCTGTCTCTCTGGGCTTCTTGCACATCTGCTCAAGAACGAGGGCCTTATCATCACGCTGAGGTCACTTCCGCTCCTGGCGCTCGCGACCTCTCTGAACAACATAATCAGACAGGCGATGCAAGCCAAACAGGCAGTGAAGAGATTATTCCTCGTTGACCTGACAGCACTCATAGTCCTGGCTCTTCTTTACGGTTCTTTGAGAATGGCCGGCAGACTCGACTCAGCGCTTACCGTAATCATTCTCGTTTCCTCATCGACTCTTGCGGCTGCCGTTTTCGGTGCCGTAACGTGGCTAACGAGGCAGAGGCTCGCGGTCAAGGTGAGTGGTAAGATGATGCTGCAACTAGTTAACTTCGGGAAGTACTCAAGCGCCTCGGAGTTGAGCACAGTCGTCTACTCGAGGATCGACACTATCATGATAGGCTATTTTCTCACCGCCATTGCTGCCGCCAAATACAACGCTGCCTGGGTCCTGAGCTATGGAGTCAATCTGTTCTTGGGTGCAATATCACTACTTGCATTCCCGGCTTCTTCACGAGCTCATTCTGTGGGAGACAAACAGACTCTGAAGAAAATATATGAGAAGACGACAGGTGTGGCTCTCAGCTTCACAGTTCCACTGTCGATCATTCTGGTCGTCTTTGCCGATCAGATAATAGCACTCCTTTACTCGAACAGATTCCCTGAAGCCGCGATAGTGCTGAGGATTCTGGCGATATGGTGGCTGGTCAAGCCTTTCGGCAACATGGCCGGCAACGTCTTTTATGGGATGGGCAAGCCAAAAGTCCTCGCAATGCTAACCTCTGCATGTGCTGTTCTGAACGTACTGGGAAACCTGACACTGATTCCCCGGTACGGCATTGTGGGTGCGGCATGGGCAAGCGTCATCTCTTTCAGCATAAGTACATTCGCTGCCTACTTGCTCATGCGGAGGTGGCTCAAGGTCAGCATCAAGGGCATCGCCGCCGGTCTTGGAAGTGTATTCACACGAAAACGAAAAGTTGAGAGGATGAGTGGATGAGGATATGCTACTTCGGTTGCTATGACCCTGACTATCCCAGGAACAGGGTCATACTCAAGGGCTTGAGAAAGGTAGGGGTGGATCTCGCCGAGTGACATGCGCCGACCCTGATGCCAAAGAGAAGGTTCGGGCCTTTGAGTCTGCTTTCCCTTGTGTTCAGACTGCCGAAGGCCGCGCTTCGTCTCAAACACATCCACGATTCAATTGGCATCTATGAGGCTATGCTCGTCGGCTATCCGGGAGACTGGGCTAATTACCTGGTCATTCCTTTAGGAAAACTCCTGTCCGGCAGAAGAAAGGTTCCTCTCATTCTTGACCAGTTCATCTCGCTGCACGAAAGCTATGTACATGACAAGGGAATGATAAGAGAGGGTTCACTGTTAGCTCTCTGCTGTCGGATCACAGATCATATGTCTTCACGGTTTGCGAGTCTTGTTCTTCTCGACACAGAAGAGCACATCAGCCTGTTCAGACAAAGACTGGATCTAACCGTGACCGAGTTCAGAAGGATCTTTGTGGGCACAGATGAGGACGTTTTCTATCCAAGGAAGAGTGAAGGTAAGACTTCGCAATTCACCGTACTCTTCTATGGTTCGATGATTCCGCTTCAGGGTGTGGAGTTCATCATTCGAGCTGGGGCCCTGCTGAGGGATGAGCAGATCGAATTCAAGATTATCGGGCCGCGAGCCTCCACTGGATTCGCCCAGGCACGTACCCTTGCAGATCAGCTCAAGGCCGACAACATAAGATTTCAGGACGGCCTACCGTATGGAACTCTGCCCGATCTAATCGCGGAGGCGGATATCTGCCTCGGGATATTTGGCACGACTGAAAAGGCAAAATCGGTTATACCCAATAAGGCATTTGAAGCGATAGCAATGGCCAAGCCGCTGATCACGGGAGATTCCCCTGCCGCAAGAGAGGTTTTTACTTCAGGCCAAAATGTACTCCTGTGTCAAATGGGGTCACCAAAAGCTCTGGCAGATGCTATCCGCACCCTGATGAATGATGATGCACTCAGACAGAATATCGCCAAAGCAGGCTACAAGCTGTTCACTGAAAAATTCACAACAGAACGAATCGGCGCCGAAGTTCTCAAGTGCATAAGCGAAGCGATGTCAAAAGTCCAAAAGTCCATGCCTGTCCCCAATGCCGATATGGCGTCGAGGCCTGCAAATTGAATCTCCCACAGCAGAGGAGACCAGAAGCTCACGCCTGCTTCGTACTTAGCACCACGCTATGCATTCCCAAAACCTCTTACCCCCAATGCGTCCTCTGCGGCTATCTTTCAGAAGTCAGGACTGAATCCAGCAGCCCATTGCGCCCAGCACCATAGACCTTATATTGACCCGCGACCTTGCCCCTTACTTCTAAAGGGACATAGAATACTATGCCTTTACTATCCGGCGACCATGTTGGCGGGTCCAGATCTGACATGTCCACTGCCACACCGGACTCAGCGTATGGATTTCTGTATCCTCTGGGAAGGATCGCAGGGCCTGTAGAACCAATGTCAGTCATTCTGACGCGATCCATGCCTTTAGCGCCTGCTATTGAGGATTGATCATCAGAAGATTTCCCCAAATCTTCCAGCACTTCCTTAACAGTCGTGTTAATGTGAGCTGGATAGGATCCTCTGGATCTGTCCGAGAAGTCTTCGGCTACTAGCTGCAGCACATACATGTTACCTATTACTCTCGGACCCCTAGGGCGAGTCCGCATCTCGTAGACGCCCGCCGCGATGGCAAGGAACACGGCTGCTGGAAAGACAACCTTGAATATAAACTCTTTTCTTCGATTCATTGACATCTCCTCAGTCCGCCAGCTTCACGGCGGTGTTCCCCTTAGGTACAAGGGTTGTGTCGCCCAACCATTCCACGAATTCTCCAATCGTCATTCCACTCATTGATGCCAACCACAACTTCCAAGCAACTATTACGGCATATCCCTCGTTGATACGGCGAGTCAAGCCCAGCGTACAGTCAGCCCTCCAGTCTGATAGTTCGGATCTTGGCTCGCTCCCTGACACTATGACAGTTCTATTCCGCTTGGAGACAGGCACGATCCGGCTGACGTACTTGGAAGGAAAATCATCGCAAATCTCTATCGTCGCTTATTCGCTAGAAGATAGAACCAAATCGACCAACCCTTCTCGACCTAAGCCGTAAATTTTGTACCCCGTGGCCAGCTTGCCCTTTACACCCAAAGGAACATAAAATACCATCCCCGCACTTTCCGGCGTCCATACGGGAGGAGGCACAGCCAAGGTAGCCACGACTGGACTCGAGTCATTGTATGGATTTCTGAATGCGTCCGGAAGCAACGCAGGTCCCACTGAACCTACCTTGCCCCTGCTAACGGGGTCGAGCCCCCGAGCACCCGCTATGGAGGACTCGTCGTCGGAGGGCCTTCCCAAATCCCCCAGAACCTCCTTGACTGACGTGTTGATGCTAGCCGGATAGACTCCTCCCGTTTCTCGAGAAAAATCTTTGGCTGCCAACCTCAAGGTATACATATTGTCTTTTGCGGCGAGCCCCGGCCGCCGCAGGATCAGGTGAGGACTGAACACCACAAGCCCCCCCACAATGACTACTAGACCAAACACCGCAATTACAGCCAAGCGTAAAAGCCTTTTTGTACACTTCATCGGTCTTCCCTTAAGTACTCAGGAATCATTGCACACCGTCCTCAATCGCCTGCTCTTGACCGAGACATTGTGAAGTAACACCGCCGACGCTAAATAGCAAAATAGCTATTCCCGACAAAACTCTTTTCATCACACCCTCCGATGCAAGAGTGCCAATTTGTAAGGCATCCCTACCCTTCGTTTTCCAATCTTTGTTAAGGGCTCCAAGAACTCATCGTCTCCTTCAGATCTTCCTCCATATGCAACCCGATGCACAAAGGATTTCACGACCAATGATGGGGCTTGACCGATCGTAACTGCAAGCTACTCTTCACTAGATAGAACCAGACCAAGCAACCCATCTTTCCCGGCACCGTAAATCCTGTATCCGGTAGCCGTCTTGCCTTTGATTCCCTTAGGGGCATAGAAAACGGTCCCCGAGACCCGAGAAGACCAAGTAGGAGGATCAGTCAACGACATAGTGAGCGCCTCTGTTCGCCGAGAGAACGGGTTTCTGAAAGAGACCAGCAGCGCAGGTCCCGTGGACCCTATCTCAGTTCCTCTAACAGAATTGATTCCCTTCGCCCCAGCAATTGAGTATTCGTTGTCGGAAGTGTCCCCCAAGTCATCGAGAGCTTCCTTGACCGTGGTGTTAATGTCAGCGGGGCAATACCCCCCGGTCCACATCCTGAAGCCCTCGACTGCTGACTGCACCTCAAACATATTGGATTTTAGACTGATTAACCTAGGTCTCCTCACATTGATAAACCCAACAATACTAATGCACACGAGCAGTGCAGCAACGAATGATATTGTTAGTACTCTTGTTAAGTTCATTCGCTTTCTCCTTGCCCTAGTCTACTAACCTTACACCACCATCCCCATGAACCACGAGTGTTGTGTCACCCAGTGAATCGACGATGGCTCCGATGGTCATGCCACTTTCCGCCAAGTGCCAGTATACTCAGACGTACTGTCAAAATGTCAAGCACGGAGCAAACGTCTAGATGGTTAGATTCTCAAACCCGCAAACGACATCAACAGACATAGAACATAGCCCAAAACGAAGAAACACATCATTAGCAGTTCAATGGCAACTACTGAAAGATGGGCAAGGCTGAAATCCTCGTCGGAGTTGCCTCTGTATTGTCTGCTCACAAGGACAAAAAGAAAGACATTTGTCGCTGTGAGGAGACCAAGGAAACTAAACTGTATCTTCAGGGGCGAGAATACGACTGGCGGTGGCCCGAAGGTCCATAGCTGACGCTCCGAGAATGTCAACCGAAGCACTATCCTCCTTTGGACAAAAGAAGCACTCGACGAGAGCCATAATCCGAAACTAATTACAACAATGACTAGCACGTAGAGCATTGCTGAACTCAGAAACACCCTTCTTCTTCCTGACTTCAAATCTGCCTCACATTTAAAACGGTGATAACAGCACAGCTAATTGCTCTGGCATAGTCTGCACGATCTTCCCGAGGCCTATCTTCCTATAGAAAGGCGCTACACCAAGAAAAAACTAACCACCAAATCACGGGGCAGATAACAAGTAACTGAATTACGATCAATCGCATATGGACTATACGACCATTGCCGTTTACGCGTCTCTTGCATCGCCTGTTTATGAAGAAATAAGCTAGAATATTAACAAGCGCGAGCCCCAAAGAGCAGGCCACGACCACGGTGTGCCTGGCGGCGATCCGAAAAATGATGGGATAACATGCGTGAGGCCCCTGAAACCATCGTATGATACTCTCGGCGCTTATACTCCCTGCACTAAGGAACACTGCGAGAGAACCATACAAGAATATTATAAGCGCATAATACAATTCAATCGGCAAAGATGTTAACATCGGACTGTCTGACTCCATATGTACTCCTATTCGATCCTATACAGTTTCTCCTGAATCATTCTTCCCCGTAGAAGGGATCTAGCGGATCTAGGCTCGGTGCCCTCCGAATACTCCCTTCGGATTCCCTCAGCACAGGCTCCGGATCCATGACTTGACACTATGACAGTTGACATTCCCCCCCTCTTTCCCTTTGCTCGTGCTTGTGATGCATTCCTCTTTGAAATGGTACCTGTCAGGCCATTTGTATACGCTCCAAGAATCTGCCCTGACTGGTTTGTTTCCATTAAGACGCCCGCACCATCATAGATGAAATTCACGACGCCGTCACTATCCACCTTTTTCATCCTCTGGTCAAGAGCGTTGTAGGCAAAGCTGTTCGCCAGAGTATCGCCGGGAAAGTCTACGATCGTCCACCTGTTCCTTTTGTCGTACACAAAGAAGGCGGTATCCGAACCCTCTACCTTCGAGATTTGATTCCCATTTGAATCATATCCAAAGCTGACGCCACCGGCGCTCAGAAGCCTGTTGTTCGAGTCATAGGAATAGGTCGTTTAGTCTGATTCGCGCTAGCGCCCGGGCATTTGTGAGAGAAGGTCGGATATCTTCTCTTTCAACTCTGGAATCTTTTTCTCGACAACATCCCAAACCACAACTGTATCAATCCCAAAGTAGGCATGTATCAATATATCTCTCAGACCTGCAAGCTTCCGCCACTCCACATCCGGGCTCTTCTTTCTGACATCCTCAGGAATGTTTTCCGAAGCTTCCCCCAAAAGTTCAAGGTTCCTCACGATAGCATCTTGCACCAGCTCGTCTTTCACAAAATCGTCGTAGGAAAGGCCTTTCCTATACTTTTCTATCTTTCGGATTGCTTCGAGGATATCTCTAAGGTAGGCCCTATAGTCCCGAGGCATATCTCACGCTCCCAAGGATATGTTCTCTCAGTTCTGCCTTTACAGCCTCGGCTATGACCAGATCGACCTCACGCTCGAATAGGTCCTCCAAAAAGAATTTCAAATCCATGTAGTTATCAAATGTCTTTTTCCCCGGCTCGAA
Source organism: candidate division TA06 bacterium (assembly GCA_004376575.1). NCBI lineage: Bacteria > candidate division TA06 bacterium. Next base: position 10,023 of record SOJN01000143.1, read on the forward strand.
TTCGACGAGAATGTCTATGTCACTTTCGGGCGCCTCGTCCTTCCTGTCAAAGGAGCCGAACAGACCTATCCTCTTGACGCCGTACTGTCTTATTCTGGCTATGCTGACCTGCATTCTTCTCATGACGTCTTCGGCTCTCAACACGGCCTACCCCCTGTAGTCATTCGCTGCTCCATCCGCCTATGGCTAGTTTACTCTCTCCACCTCAGACCGTCAAGTCGGCAAAAGTTTATACGTGCCTGCCCCGTTTCTCGCAAAGCGAGATACACGGGGTCACCAGGGTTTTCTTTCGTACCTCGAAATTCGTACTTCGTACTTCCTCACAGAGGTTCATTACCCGCCGGGCGACGGCGGACCAACTGCAATTTTCTCTCACATACGCCTGACCCCTGAGGGCCATCTCTTTCGTCTTCTCAGGAGCTTTCAAAAGATGAACCGCCGCTTTTGCCAATTCTACGGGATCCTCGGGTGTTACCAGGATACCCAGTTTCTTTTCTTCTATGAACTCGAGCCCTGGTATGCGTGAGGCGATCACTGACAAACGGTGCCAGGCACACATCCGATACTGCTATCAATAGCGGTACGCCGGTGTACGGCACTGTACCGGGGAAACCAAACACAGCAAACAGACCTCTCTTCTTTGCAGCCTCTTTCAAGTCTGAAAGCCCTTCACCCCCTCCCACAATCAGTACTTTGATCTCTCCCAGCTCGTCACTTATGAGGGGCGCAGCATCAATCAGAATGTCCAGCCCCTGCCAGGGCCGTACGGCTCCTACATAGCAGAGCACTGGCACATTAAGATGAAAGACACCTAACCTCTTCTTCTCGCTCTCAATGTCAGACTCTTCTATGTTGCTGCTGAACATATCTGTATTTACACCATTCTCAATCAAGACAATCTTTGAACGAGGGCAGCCCCGCTTGAGCAGAACATCCATCACACCTTTAGAGACCGCGACGATCCTGTCTGCCCCCGCCATTGCCAAAGCCTCCAACATCCGAATGACAGGCAGAAGAAACACGTTGAACGGGTGCGGCTTCTGTGCTCTTTCCTGGCTTGCGATTCCGTTCACCTCCCACACCATCTTCTTGGAAAAGAGCATCTTGGGCCCCAGTCCGAGCATGCAAAAAAGATAATCTCTCATGTACAGGACGTCGCACTGCGAACTCATAAACGTGACACGTACCCTCGCCCTCAAGGCAGAGAAGCAGAAGAGAGCCAGGCGCAACAGCATTGTCCTGGCGCCTGCGTAGGCGCCGGTATTGTAGAAATCTGGCTCAACCGTTCTTTTGCTGGAGTGTACCACTACTATGACCTTGCACCCCAGTCCTCTCAGGTTTCTGGTCAGCTCAAGCGCGTGTACGCCGTCGCCTTTGTTTGCCGAGATGTTCACAAATCCACCAAATAGAATGGTCAGCTTCTTCATCGTTCTTTACCGAGACTCAAATAAACTGAGTGCGTATCCGATGCAATTGCACCCCAGGAGTGAGTGGACTCAACAAGTTCGTGGGAGGCCGCACCCATCTTCTCCATCAGGTCCGGCTTCCCCAGCAATTCAATGATGCTACCGGCCAGTTCATCCACGCGTTCGGGAGAGACAAGATATCCCGTCTCCCCATGCTTGAGCAATTCAGGAATCCCTCCCACTCTGGACGCAACAACAGGTCTTCCCGTGGCCATCGCCTCGGGCAACACCGTCGGAAGGCCTTCAGAAAGAGACGGCATCACCACCAGGTCACACCATGCATACATCTCAGAAAGTTCCGAGTGTGGGCTTTCTCCAGCAAATTCCACACGCTCTCGGAGGTCCAGCTCATTGGTGAGAGTCTCCAGGTCGCTTCTCAAAGGTCCATCTCCCACCAAGCGCAGGCTGGCGTCCGGATAGGCTGATACCACCTTCTTCATCGCATGAATAAGGTAGTCTACTCCTTTCTCTTCGGTCATCCTTCCCACCCACAGAAGCCTCCGTGTGTTTGAGGCTTTCCGCACAAATGGAAAATCGCTCAGCTCAACACCGTTGTGGATAGTTCTGACGGCGGTATCCACCTTTGGTTCGAACTCCAGGACATGAGCCTTGAGAGCATCACTCACTGTTATTATCCGATCGGCAGAGGTTAGGGAAAACCTCGATCCAATCCTCTTCACGGCTCCGCCCTCCAGCAATTTTCCATCGCTTCCATGTACGGTGAGGACCATGGGAATATCTAACCTCCTTGACACGAGTGAAGCAACAACACCGGTCGGTATCCAGTGGGCGTGGACGATGTCGCACCTGGATGCGACTGCCAATGCAGCTCTCAACATGGAGACCATGAACTGAACTAACTCAAGTCTGGCCAGATTGCTGGTTCTCAGTTTGTAGGGGATCCCTCCGTCATAGGCAACGACCTGAAGCCTCGCCGGAATAGCATATTTGAATCTGCTTATGGATATGCCGGGTCTGGTTTCATATCCTTGAGCTTCCCTGTGCCCAGGGGCCACCACTTCAATTCCGACGCCTCGTTTGGCCAGACATGTACAAAGTGATTCTATGAAATTGCCCGACAGGTCACCCGGCCATCTGGGGAAGGATGTTGTGAGCATGCAGACCTTCATCAATCTTCCCTGGCGTAGTAGCGAACAATCTTCTCAACCGCCTCAACGACACGGTCAGACTCCTCATCCGTGATTTTCGCTGAGAGGGGAAGTGAAACGGTCCTTTCAGAAACGAATTGGGCTTCAGAAAATTGCTCCGGGGCGAAGTTGTATTTTTCTCTATAATATGAGTGCGTGTGCAGAGACGTGAAATGGACTCCCGTTCCAATGTTTTCTGCTTCCAGAGCCTCCGCAAACCTGTCCCTGTCTATCTTCAGAGATTCAAGCTGCAGAAGCACAATGTAGATGCACCTTGCGTGCCGCATCCCCTCTTTGTCTCCTGCGTCCAGGACTGTTAACTGTTCCAGATTTTTGAAGGCATCATCGTACTTCTTGAACAGCCGCGCCCTCTTAGCCAGATTCTCCTCGAGTCTCCTCAGCTGGTGGATGCCTATGGCTGCCTGCACATCCCACATGTTGAATTTGTAACCTGGTTCGACAGTCTCATACCTTGAATAGCCTCCGGCGGTATATCTCTTCCATGCGTCTTTGCTGATCCCATGGAGTCTTAAGATACGTATCCTTTCTGCCCAATCATCATTGTTTGTGGTGAGCATACCACCCTCGCCAATTGCCAGAGTCTTCGTAGCATAGAAAGAGAATGCTGAAGAATCACCCAGGCTTCCAACGCTCTTACTCTTATACCTTGTCTCTATTGCGTGGGCTGCATCGTTTATGACAAAAAGGCCATTCTCTTCTGCAATTTGAAGTATCGAGTCCATCTCGCAGGGCCGCCCAGCCATGTGCACAGGAATCACTGCTTTTGTCTTTTCCCCGATCGCTTCCTCCAGCTTGAAGGAATCCATGTTGAGCGTTTCTCTATCTATATCCACAAACACAGGTCTGGCACCGCAGTGCTCAATGACATTTGCAGTTGAACAGAACGTCATGGGTGAAGTGATAACCTCGTCACCTTCTCCCACCCCAGCAGCCTTGAGGGAGAGAAACAGGCCGGCCGTGCACGAGTTGAGACCTATGGCGTGCCGACTTCCTGTATATTCTGCAAACTCACTCTCAAACTTCTTGGTCTTCGGGCCCAAGCCTACCCAGCCGGATCGCAAGGTATCAGCAACCTCGTCAATCTCTTCATCTCCAAAGCAAGGACTCCCATAGACCAGAAACTCATCCTTTACGGGCCTCCCACCCTCAATCGCAGGTTTGTCTTTCATTTCAACCTCTTGTTGTAGTCCATGTCAAACCACATGGCAAAAAACAAGAACTGTAATCCTGAAATTATGAGCAAAGTGGAAAAAAGAGCACTGGTCGGTGCGACCGGACCTTTCAGAATTCTATACACCAGAAGATAAAGTCCAAAAAGAACTCCAGCAGGATAGAGTACCATCCCGGTGAGATAGAAGAAGACAAGGGGGTGGAAATCCCTTATGACATACTTCTCCTTCATCCTCCAGAAGAATCTCCTGGTGAGCAAAAGAGAAAGCCTGGGCACGACTTTCCACAGCCTTATACCGGATGATTCCCCGACGTTGTACACAGGTTTGACAGGTACATCCTTGACTCGGCAATTGTAAACGTTCAACACCACCAGCAGGTCATTTGGGAATCCGTATCGCTTGTATACTCCATCAAAGTTCATTCTCTTCAGCGCGACGAGAGATATTGAAGTATACCCGCACTGAAAGTCGGCCACATGCCAGTAGCCGGAAGCAATTTTTGTGAGAAGGGATAAGACAGAGTTGCCAAGATATCTTATTTTTGGAATTTCTTTCCATGCTTCTCCTGTGAACAACCTGTTTCCCTTCACGTAGTCGGCTTCCCCATTAACAATCGGCTCCAACAGGTGAGGAAGGTCCCCGGGATTCATCTGCGCATGTCCTGCCATAACTACACTCACGTCTATCCCGTGAGCCCTCGTCCACTCGTACCCCGTCACTATCGCTCCACCCACTCCGCGATTTTGCGAATGTCTGAGCAAGACTATTCTCTCTCCACCCTTTTTCTTGAAGTCTTCCACAATCAAGGCTGTCCCGTCCGTGCTTGCATCATCAACAACCACGATGTAATCGACAATCTCCGGCATTCCAGACAGGACCTTGCCTATCTGCGTTTCCTCATTGTAGGCTGGAACCACCACTCCAACGCTTTTGCCTTTGTACATGACCACTCCTCAATGGATGAAGCTTTCTGCCGCCTTGATCCCATCCCTTATGGAGTCTTCCATTGAGAGATATGACCAGGCACCAAACCTCCCGGCAGTCCTTATTCCGTTAGCCTCCAGGTATTCGTTGATAGCCTCGAGGCTTTTCTCCCGATTAGAATCATATATCACATATGCATACTTTATGTCCATAATCTTAACAACCTCAACATCCGACTCTGATACGGCAAACCCCATCTTGTTCATCCCGGAGAGAACTAGAGAAACGAGAGTCTCTTCATTCCATCGGTGGCTCCCCCTATAAGAGATCTCGGCGTATGCCGATGTCTTTCCCTGCGGAACGAGCAACGGTGAAAAGTTGTGGGGAAATCCTATCCGGTAAAACGGAATCTCTGGTTCTGGAACGTACACCCAATGTTTGTCTGTCAAATCTGCAACACTGAAACCTATATTCACATCCAGTACGGACGTGTGAATAAGCCTGGCGCAAGATCCCTTCATAGAGCGCGGAGCTGCACTGAGGCAAGAAGTCAGTTCGGGAAGAGGTATGGTGCTGATCAAACCCTTGTATGAACACGAACTTCCATCCTCGAAATCGACATACTTTGTCTCTAGATCAATTTTCACCACCTTCTTCTTACATGTCAGTCTGGTAAGCTTTGAGGCGATTGAGTTTACGACCACCTCAATTCCGCCCTTTTGCGGATAGAAGAACTGCACATTGTATCCCACTTCCTCAGTGCTGGGAGAGAAGGCACCGCTTATGATATCCACTGGATTCGTGTCAGGCACAAACCTCCCCATCCAGTCGCAGGTGAGCCTATCAGGCTCTGTCACCCACATCTTCCTGTTGTAAGGGATCATGAAGTGCCTGGCAATCCCATCTCCGAATGTGGAGATAGCCCAGGATTGGAAATCCCCTTTATGTTCCTTCCCCCTGTCTATGTCTGCCTCTACATAAGCCAGGACGCACTCCTTGATGATGCTATCCGGAAGACCATGAAGATTTCGCTGAAAAGGATATCTGGTGTAGGCACCATTTGAGTAAACCCATGCCCTTCTGTTATGTGCCACCAGGACTTCTTCCACCACTTCCTTCACAAACTTCTCAGTTTCTGCGTTAAGAAAATGCAAGAGATGACCGGCATAATCAAACGTGAAACCATCCGCCTTCTCAGACCTGCACAAACCACCCACTCTTTCCTCTGATTCAAACAGACAATAGTCCACGCCTTCCTGTTCCAGCCTGTAAGCTGCCGAAAGTCCTGTCATGCCTCCGCCCAGGATTACAACTCCGAATTCTTCACCATTCATAGTTCGACCTTGCTCACCACTTATGGTTCGACCTTGCTCAAAAGCCTTCCAGTCATTACGAAGATGAAAGCAGTCACTATGTACGTGAAGATTGCTCCAAAAAGACTTACAGTCGTCGCAATGTATGAGGCCTCGCAAAGAACGAGTGAAATGAGGCACACAATCACAACCACATGCTGGTCTCTAAGACCAATGGCTTTGAGACGGAGCGCAAAATGGTCGCGCGAACCCCTGAACGGGCTTTTCCTTTTTGCCATTCTCAATATGGATACGTAGAAAGTGTCATATATGGGAATTGCCAGTATCAGAAGCGGACTGAGCAAAGCAATGTTGTTCGTGGCTGTGTAACTTGTCGATATTGAAACGCCGGCAAGCATAAAACCCAGGAAGAGTGAGCCTGCATCCCCCATAAAGATTGACGCTGGATGCCAGTTGTATCCCACAAATCCGATGCAGGCCCCTGCCAGGGCAGCAGAGACAACAGCGGTCAGGAGGTCGCCAGTGGGAACAGCTATGAAGAAGAAGGTGGCAGAGGCAACGAAGGCAACACTGGCTGCCAGGCCATCCATTATGTCTATCAGGTTGAGTGCATTTGTTATTCCCACTATCCACAGGATGCTTAAGGCTACGTTCAAGGGAAACGAGAGGTAGACTATCTCTAGCCTCAGGCCCGATATGACCAGCACGACCGCTGCAACAAGCTGGCCAAACAGCTTCGTCCACACAGAAAGCCTCCTGTAATCATCGAGAACGCCCAGTCCACATACTATCGTGCCTCCCACAATCAATCCCAGGAGTTTGCTCTCTACCGACCTTCGGATGACCATCACACAGACCAGGCCAAGCATAAACGCCAAATAGATTGCTACCCCTCCAAGGTAGGGAGTAGGTTTTTTGTGCCTTTTCAGCCCGTCAGGCACGTCCACCACTCCGCTCTTCCTCGCGAGAACCCGCATGATGGGAGTAAACATGAGTGCTAGACCTGCGGAGACGAGAAACGAGAGTAGGTGAAGCACCTGGGGTTTCATCAGATGATCCCCTTTCTAATCATGTCGTAGCCAACAGTTCTTTTGGATTGGACCAACCTCCTCTTGTGAAGCGAGGCAAAAATCTCCCTTGCCATCCCTGGAAGCCTCAACATGAGCATGGGAGAGCTGAGAGCAGTGTAACACCACAGCAGAGCTTCAAAGGGCATGATGAAGAGCATGTCTGCCAGAAGGCTCTCCGGCGAGTCATTCTTGATCATTGTCATGTATCTGTTCTTGATTATATGGTACCTGGTCGCGGTAGACCTTCTCGCGAACTGCTTTGCGCTAAGCACGGAGAAAACTCTCCTCCCCGCGGGAGCAGTCGCTCCCCTCTGGTGATAGGCAACGGCCCCAGGCTCATATATACAGCTCCAGCCCAGAAGCTGCGCACGCCACCCCAGATCCAGATCTTCGTAAAAGGCGAAATAGTCTTCATCGAAGTATTGCCCATCGAGTGCCACCTGGTCAAGCATCTTCCTTCTGTAGAAGGCTACTGCACCGCACACAGAAAAGACAAACTCCCTTGCATCGTACTGCCCCCTATCCCTTCCGCCATATCCCCTTTCTCTTGGCCTTCGGTCTCTTCCAATAAACTGGCCGGCCGAATCGAGTGTCTTCCCGTCAAACCGCAGAATCTTCCCTGACAGCATGCCGCCCCGCGGGAAGTCGCCCATTGTTGTTACTGCCTTTTCAACGTAGTCCGCTTCAAGCCTTATGTCTGTGTTGAGACACAGGACAAACTCGCATTCCAGAGCATCTATACCCTGGTTGAGCGCTCTGCAATATCCGAGATTTCCATCATTCTCGATCAGGATGAGGTCTTTGTATCTTTCCTTGATCATCTGCACTGAACCATCTGTGGAGCCATTGTCAACTACCACCGTCCCTATATGATGATAGCTCTGCATCCTTATAGAGTCGAGGCAGGAACAGATGTCGTCAGCCCCATTCCAGTTCACCACAACTGCCGAAACGTCAGTGTCTCTCAATGCCTGATGGCTCCTTCTCTTGTCCGGACTTCTCCCAGCGTTGTCGAGAACTTCAAAAGAGACAGAAAGCTCAGCCTTCCGCGACCTCCTTGTAGACTTGCAACGTCTTTTCGGCCGTCTTTCTCCAGGAGAACTCCTTCACCTTTTCTAACCCCTTCGAAATGAGCTCGTCCCTCAATCCTGTGTCTTCAACCAGCAGACTCATAGCCTGGCCCATCTGTTCAACACTGTAAGGGTCTATCAGAAAAACAGCGTCTGCGAAGAGTTCTGATAGCGATGAGTTGTCTGAGGTTATCACGGGAGTTCCGCAGGCCATTGCCTCAAGCACAGGAAGCCCGAAGCCCTCGTACAAAGAAGGGTAGACAAAACATTCTGCACTATTGTAGATTAGAGGAAGCATGCTGTCCTCGACATAGCCCAGATGGATGACGCGACCATCGAGGCCGAGCTCCTCTATTAGCTTCTTCACATCAAGGTATGGCCACTCCACTTTTCCGATAAGAACAAGCTGGTAGTCGGGACTTTTCGCCGAGAATAACTTGAAGGCCTTCAACAACCTCTCGACATTCCTCCTCAGATGTATCACCCCTACATAAAGGAAGAATCTATCTTTGATCCCACATTCGGACCTTGCCCGCTCCAGAGCATCTCTCTTCGACATCACCCTGAACATTGGATCGGCAGCTTCGTAGATCACTTCGATTTTCTCCTCTGAGACCCTGTACATTCGCAGAATATCATTCTTCGTCGTCTTTGAACAGGCAATTATCCTGTCCGCGTGTCTGGCGGCAAATCTGCAAAATGGAATTTGCGCTATTTTCCCCTTGAGAGAAAACCATTCCGGATGAAGGCCAAACGTAATATCGTGTATAGTGACAACGGACCTGTGATTGACCACCAGGGGCATCGTGTAGAATGGAAAGTGGAAGACATCAACCCTGTGGGTGAGCAATTCAGGGGGCAGTCTCAGATGGAGCCAGGTGAAGTAGTTCTCGAGGAACGGGAGGTTTATCTTCTTTTCGCTGAAATTGGGCCGGCCAGCAACCCAACCCGCCTCCTCATGAAGGTACAGGATGTATTGGTTCTCCTCGTCAATTCCGGAGAGGTTCTCTAACAGGTTGTGCAGGTATCTGCCAACCCCCGCCCGCTTCCCAATCAGGGACCTTGCATCAATCCCAATTATCATACATGCCTCAGATCTTCTTTGAAAAACCTATCCTCAGTTTCTGACAACTCTGTCATACACATCCAGGGTAGCCCTCGCAGCTTTCTCCCAGGTAAAGGTGGATGCTCTTTTCCGTCCGGCCAGTTTCAGTCTCTCTCTCAACTCGTCATCAGAAATTAGCCTGTACAATCCCTCTGCCATGTCGTTTACATCCTCTGGATTGACAAGAAGCGCACTGTCCCCCGCAACGTCCGCCATTGCGCCCCTGTTCGAGGTGAGAACAGGCTTCCCGCAGGCCATTGCTTCGACGACCGGAAGGCCAAAGCCTTCGTAAAGAGAAGGATAGGCAACAACGCTTGCCAGATTGTACAGGTATGGCATCTCCTCATCGGGAACGTATCCCGTGAACATGACTGTTTCTTTTGATCTAGAGGTCTCCGCCAGGGCGAAAATCTCATCGTACATCCAGCCTTTCTTTCCGCACACTACCAACCTGTATTTATCGGTATGCCTCTCACACATGAGTTGGAATGCCTGGATCAATCTTACGTGGTTCTTTCTCGGCTCAAGAGTACCCACACATAGGACGAACTTCTCCGGTAACTTGTATCTCCGGCGCAGCGCTTCAAGAGACCCAGAATCGGTAATCGGTCTGAAGCTTTCCTCCACTCCATGCTCAATAATATGTATCCTCTCTTTGTCAAAACCATATACTTCAAGCAGATCACTGCGGGTAGTTCTTGAAACAGCTATTATGGAATCGACTTTCTCAACCACACATCTCATCTGTTTTTCCAAAAGCGCTCGCATCTCTTTGGTGAACATTTCAGGCCATAGCGCAAAACCAATGTCGTGTACGGTGACAATTGTTCTGGCGCTTTTCGATCTGAAAGGGTAAGGCTCTGGAAAATGGACCACGTCAAAGCTGCCAATGAGCCACTCGATTGGAATATTGAGACGGTTTGCCCAGAACCTGGTGACCTTGACGGGTATCGGAGCACTCATCACCTTGAAATTGGATGCTGCGGGAAATGATGCCATTGCAAGCTTCTTCGCATAATCTTTGAACAAGAAGCAGAAAAGGAGATACTTGTTCTCCCGGTCCAGTTCAGCAAGGCTTTTTACCAGATTGCGCGTGTACCGTCCTATGCCGACTCTTATCGGAAGTGCGGACTTATAGTCTATGCCTACTCGCATGTCTTCTCGTAAAGCTTCAAGAGCTTCTCTACATGGACTCCTCTGCCGAACCTTTCGGCGACTATAGATCTCCCTCTTTTGCCCATTGATTCCACCGTCTCCGGGGATTCCAGGAGTTGCTGTATGCGCGCGGCCAGAGCCTTCACATCTCCTCTGGGCACAAGGAAACCGACCTCACCGTCAACCAGCCAGTCACTTATTCCTCCAGAGTCGAATGCAACTACCGGGCGACCATGAGAAAGCGCCTCTATGCCTACAATGCCAAAAGGCTCGGGCCAGAGGGACGGGACGGCGACCAACCTGCAAGCCTCATAGAACGTCTTCAGTTCCCCGTGTCTCACCTGACCTGCAAAATGGACCCTGGAGGCCAACCCAAGCCTGGACACCCGCCGATCAAGTAGGCTCTCATATTGCTGCGACCCATTCCCTACGACAACCAGTTTCACATGGCCCGGCAGCAGGGAAAGCGAATCCAGCAGGATGTGCAAACCTTTTTCAGGGAGCAGCCTCCCCACATAAAGGATACTGTCACCGACCGATCCTGTCTCCACTGGCGGGTCTGTGAAGTATGGAAGGACATCCACCATCTTCTCGTTGAATCCGTTCTGCACGAGACACTCCTTCATGTACCTGCTGGCAACCATCAGTTTATCCAGCCTAATGTTGGCCCTTAGAGTTCGATGAAACGAGCGGTAGTCCCGCCACACACGCCACGGCTTCCTGGTGAAATACCCGTAACACATAAGTGGCACATAACTGTTGAGAAGGCATCTTATTCCAAAAGGACGTCCGCAGATTGAACCACTGAGGTAGTACTTGCCCCTGGGGCAGAAGAGCCTGTGGTCATGGAGATACCTGACCGTCGGGCGCATCCTCAGAAGCTGTTCTGTCACCCAACTATTATGGAGGTTGTGTATGTTTATCAGATCCGGATTTTCGCCCTCCACAACTCTTGCCACCTCAGCAATAACTTCGTCTTTTCTCTGAAATGACCACAGCGAAATACCAGGAATTCGATGAACGGCGTATTGCCGGTTCTCCCCGGAATTCCCGGACTCCTCGCAGAGGAGCGCAACATGGTGCCCTCTTTCGATCAGTTCATTCGATATTGAGCGGACATAGACTTCAGTCCCTCCCAGGTGGCCACAGAACTGGTTAACCTGAAGGATCCTCATCCCTTTCTTCCTAAGGGTCTACCCCTTTGGTAAAACTTACCCTCAAATAGTCGAGCGCAGTTAACCTGAACTGTCTGTCAAAGATAGCCATTAGCAGGTAGTAACAGAGAAACAGGGCTACTGCGCTGGCCAAAAATGTGCGAATGTTACTGACGAAACGACAGACCCCCGATGTCGCTGAGAGCACAATCGCAAAAACCACCAGGGGTTTCCATAACAGTTTTGTGAAACTCACCTCGACAAGCACCCTTTTGGTCAAATATATGACGAGTGGCTGCATCGCCAGAATGATTCCCATGATGAGCAGTGACATACCGAGTATGCCGAACTTCAGCGTCACATAGGGCCCGAGAAGCAAAAGAAGGACCGGGCTGGGAATGTATGCCCAGAGAAGGGCTCTTGTCTTTCCCAGGCTCTTATACACCTCTCCCCAGTTTGCAAAGATGGCTCTCACCATAGCCGCAATCATGAAAATCCTGAATGCGTTCACCGATGGTAACCATTTCTCTCCCAGAAGATAGAGGATGGTCGGCCTCGCAAGCGGTATCAGGACAGCACCGAATGAAAGCATAAAGATTGCAGAGTTTCTGGTGATCGTGCTGTAGGCTGAGTTCACCCTCCTTATGTCGTTCCTTATTGCGGAAAACGCAGGGAATGATACACCTGCCATTTCTGACCTGATCCTCATCAACTGGTGCGGAAAATAAAATGCCAGGCTGTAGAATCCAAGGGCAGCGTTACCTGCCAGAAATAGAGTCCGGTCACCAACCAATCCAACTATGAAGTCGTCTCCCTGCCAGAATATCCAAATCAGCAGCGTGAGGAAGTACAGCGGTAGGCTGAAGCGGAGAATCTCTTTGAAGATCTTTCTGTCAAACTCCAGTCTGGGCTTATGCGGTGAATAGCTCCAGATGATGATCACATTTATCACAGAGTCGAGAACATAACCTGTGATGAGGCTCCATACCCCAAATCCTCTTACTGCCATCACTATGCATATCACGGTGTTGCCTGCCAATCCGAGGGCTATCGGCAACTTCACCTTGAAGATGTCAATGGTCTTCAGAAACAAGGCCCTTGGAAGCGCGAAGGGTACGGTCAGAACGAACAGGCTCGCTACTCTCAAGTAGGTCGCCATCTCTGGTTTGTGCAGACCGCGTGAAATGAAACCCGCAAAGGCGAGGACTATGATGAACATTGGTATGGAGACAGCAAGCTGACAACTGAACGCTGTATTGAGCATTCTTTTGGGATCTGTTCTTGTCTGGACTATCACATCCTGCATCCGCAGGCTTGCAAGGTTGTTGACAAAAACGACAACCAATATGGTGAATGCAAAAAGCCCGAAGTCCGAAGGCAACAGGAGTCTTGCCAGAACCACCTTTCTGAGGAGAATGATGAGCGAAGTGAGCCCCATGAAAATGAAGGAGACGTTTAAGCCCCTTATCGATTTCGTCCTTATGTCTGTCTCTGCAATCATAACCCTAGAATTTATCTGCCAGGAGGTTCTTGCCGTGCGCCATCTCATCAACCTCATACCCGAGAAAACTTACAGTTGTAGCATAGATGTCAACTAGGTCCACGACTTCCGGAGTCCTTATCCTTTTGGATGCATCCGGGGCAAGGATGAAAATACCCTGATTCTCAGTGCAGTCAGGATCGTATCCGTGCATCCCCCTTGGCGCGTCACTACCAACACCAAAGAAGCACGGATGAATCAGATTACCAGAGTGAGCAAGAAAAATGAGATCGCCATATTCTCTGTTGTTGAATCTTATGTGGTGGGTCTTTCTGTCCGCATCATCAAGCAGCTTGCCGCCGCCAACTTCCTTCAGCAGACCTTCTATCGGTTCCTTCGAATTCTCGTCAAAGAACCAGAACCTTGCAGTTGTAGAGTCAAGAAAAACGAGATAATCTCTTCCCAGTTTACACGGAAGCATTCGCAACCTGCTCCATATAGGGAGGTGCTCTTTCACCTTCACCATTCCATGGTCACCGAATATGAATAGAACGAAAGACCCAGAAATCTTTTCAAAAGTTGAGTATAGCTCTCTCACTCGAGAATCCGTTTCTTTCAGAGCCTTCTTGATCTCTACCGAATCCGGCCCGTGCGTATGGCCCACACCGTCCAACAGTCCGAGTTGGACAAACGCGAACCTGTGCTTCACACTCAAAGACTCACAAAGGCGAGAGACAACCGTTTCGTCGGTGTACTGGGAAGAGTACTCCGGCCAGCCCACATAAATAGATTCCCCACCTGTCTTCTTTATCAGGTCAAAAATGGTGGGCGTTACCAGACTCATCTCCCAGGGAAGTTCCTTCTCCGAGTAGTCAAAAAAAGGAAGAAGCGTCAAGGGAACCTGAGCTGTCGTATGCAAGTACCTGTATATTGGCCCGGCAAGCCTCGAGGTCTTCAACTCTACCCTCTTTCTGATCCACAGCCTAAGCCTGGGCAGTCCCTCCAGGCGTGACAATGGACCCGTCCCCTTGAACGGGCTCGTCTCTGGCGAGTATTTGAAAAGAGTACAGACACCACTCTCTTCGGGATAGAGTCCAGCCAGATATGCAGGTCTGGACTGGAAACCGAAAGGCTCACGCGTCTTTGAGACGATCGCACTGCCCTTTTTGGAAAGCTCCCATAGAAATGGAGTGTCTTTTTCAGACAGGTAGTCGTGCCTGAAGCCATCAAGAAGAATAAAGACTGCGGTTCCCAAATCCAACCTTCTTTCCGAGCCTTTTTACGATCGACTCCGGCCATACAGGAAGTGAGTTCTCCACGTAGGTGCTTATCCAACATCCTGGACAGTGTCCCTTTCTTATTTGCCTCCGTTTCTCTCTGAATTCTGGACTCAGCCATATTTGAGAGATCGGCCTGGCCCGAATGTTTCCCACTACTCCCCCCTCGCTCCAGGTGCAGCAAGGTAGAACATCTCCCATCTCTGAGATGACGATGTTGAAAAGCCCTGCGAGACAAGGATGAAAAAGTGACGGGTAACTTGACTCTCCTGCATTGTACTTCCTCATCATCCGGTACGCAAATCTGTCTTTCTCTTCTGGCAGATGCGCCATCAGCCAATCCATTTGAGCATCGTCCACCTCAAGACCGTGGATCCTGCCGCCTTCTCTCGTCACACCGAATTGCTCGGCAAAGCTAATAAGACTCCCGAAGGAATGGTTTATTCCCAGACTTTCTTGAGTAATAGTCTTGTTCAGTTCGATAATAGATTCGACATTCTCTCCTGTGACTACTGAGGCCACGTTCAAGCAAGGCTTTCCGTCACCAATCGCTTTACTGAGTGAGGCCAACTCCTTCAGGTCAGAGTAAGTTTTCTGGAAGGACAACCCCTTTCTGAGTCTTGAGTGAACCTCTTCTGTCCCATCAATTGAAACAGTTAGGCTGTCCAGATGGGTCTCAATGACTGCTTTTCTATTCACCTCATTGAGCATGGAGCCGTTGGTCGTAACATTCACCCATATCTTTTTCTCTTTGAGGGCGCGCACAAATCGAAACAAGTCTTTTCTCATGAAGGGCTCGCCGCCTGATATAGAAACAGTCTTGACACACAGATCTTCAAGCTGATCTGCCAGCTCGAGCAATTCTTCGGTGGAAAGCTCATCGTCAGCAAGCTCAGGGTTTTCTTGATATCTTGACCAGATATTGCACTGAACACACCTCGCATTGCACTTTCCAGTTATCAAGACCTGAGCGTGGACAGGAGAACGACGAGGTTTGGAGGTGAGCCACCTGTACCACCAGTCTACAGTCTCTTTTGCGCTAGTAAGCACCACCCTTTACTATGACCCTCCACAATTCTGTAGTTGCCTCTCTCAGCTCCTCCCACCAGTCTTCTGCTTTGCCACTGAAAGGAACCACAACTGGAAGAAACAGGGCTGCCTGTCCAGTACGCTGCCCGTTTCTCAACACAACCGAGTCCCTGCCTAGCCTATCAACCGAGAAGAAGAGCATCGTCGCGGCAGCATACGTCATGTCAAGAGGCGTTCCCCTCATGAAGAATGGGAGTGGGCGAATTCTGCCCTTCTTTATGGCCGGGGCAGCACGATGAAGAAAGGTCCTGTACTCTCTCAGCCTCCGCAACACATTCTTCCTGCGCAGGAAGGTGATCAAGGCAGAATCGAGAGGGTAATCCTTCACTCCAAATGCTTCTTCCAAGCACAGACCAAGGGTCTGTTCCATTTTCGGGACGAGCAGGTTCCAGACCTTCACGGCAACGACTGAACTGCCAGCTGCCACATTCCCAGGAGAGTACTTCTCGCGGACTCTGTTTTTGTTCGGGTCGAGTTTGTAGTGAGTCCAGAAGCGGGCCTCCTCCAGCAAGCCTTGAAGGCGCGAAGCCACCCCATCCGAAGACTGCAAGAGCGCACTTAACCTCTCAGCGTATGTGGGCCTGTAATTGTGTTCCAGAACGAGAATACAGGATACTATGTCCAGAAATATTTTCCCGTTGTGATAGAATGCAAACTCAAACTCAGCGCCTTCAGATTCCCTCAGTGGGTCGATCATCACAAGCTGTGCAGCTATTCTGTTGAACAGGAGAGTGAGAGCATCATCAAGGGGTATCTCACTTGCCTCAGGTTTCTCTATCTGCGAAAGCGTCTCATCGTCGCCCCACACAACCTTTCCGTGTTCTGCCAGTTCCACGTTGAACATGGAAGGGCTCATGTTCTTTAAGTAATCTGTGGTGATGGGTGCGAAGTCGACGTGCGAACAGAACTCCTCTCCCCTGAGTGAATCGGTCACGCTGCGAGACATAACAGGAAAGAGGGACCTCGCCTCTGCCACATCTTTCCTATCCTTCGGAACCACAAGGAGGTCATAGTCACTGTAGATTAGCGCCCCTCCGGAAGATAACTCGCACGAACCCTCCCCTCTGCTCATTCCGCCGGTCAGAATCAAAGAGCGGACTTTTCGCTCCGGGTATGTGTCAAAGAAACCCTCGACGGTCTTGACCAGATACTCCTTCATCCTGGTGTCCGCCTCTTCTCGCTGAGCAAGCTTGAAGTCAAGACGGAGATTCAAACCCATCATCTGATCACCCTTCTAATTTTTGCCAACCCTCTCCCGATTCTGCTTCTCTTCATCTGTTTTCTAAAGAGTCTATACAATCTTTCGCTCTCAACATTAATACTAACCTCGTCCTTCTCCATTCTGTGCAGCACATACCTCAAGACGGCAGAAGCCGAGTAGACGGCATCGAACATGAGCGGATGGAGCCTCAACTCCTCATCGTAATAGAAACCTTCTCCGTATCCTCCATACGCATCTTCGGCCTTGAGGGCACCGAAGGCTATCTCAGATTGCCGAAGCCAGAATTCATCCTCTGTATGTCTGTACATCTCGTAATAGGTTTCAGCAAGCCACACAGTCTCACAGGTCGCAATCCTTGGAGAAAAAGAGAAGATGAGTGTATCGAATGCAGGTACGTCCCACCACCTCTGCCAGGTAAGGAGATAGGTCGCGAACTCTCGGGCTATTCGCTTGTAGAGCTCTTCCCCGGTGATCTCATAGGCCAGAAGGTTGGCTTGAGCTGCAAATATCGCTGAAACACCATCCACCTCATCTTGCTTGTTGTCTCTGAGATAACCCGCGGTGAGCACACCACCCTCTGCAAATCGATTCGTCCATTCCAGCGCCTTTCTCGCACTGACCAAATAGGAGTTGTCTTTGAAGAGACGGTAGGCAAGTAATAGAGCAGTAACACCCTCGCCGTTTCCTCCCACTGAATAGCTCTGCTCACCTGTCTCCAGTTTGAATTTGGAAATCTCTTCAAAAACCGGATAGGTGCGCGCCCAGTGGCCATCCTCAAACATCGAAGACTTAAGCCAGGAAAGACCTTCCTTGATTGCTCTTATGAGATTTGAATCGTCATCCCCCAAACATGCTCTCTCCAGAAGAGCTCTCAGAGCGGTCGCCTGCCCCCCGGGGTATCCGGCAATGCCAGTTCCCAGGTGGCTGTAGAAAATGAGCCTTCGGGATCCGGGATCAAGCCTTGCGGTGTTATGCCAGACCCTGCCGTCCTCCAGGAGGATACTCGCATTTTCATCCAGCATCAGTTCTTTGGCTCCCCTGGACATTTCCAGAACTGATTCGTCTTTCACCCTCGTAGATAAAGAATAGAGGTCTGACGCAAGCGTGTTGTAGGTGGGCAAACACCAGTAGCCTCCCAGTGGTGCTCTTCTATCTCTTCTTGTCCCCAACAGAAACAGATTGCATTCCGGGTCAAATACGCTATTAAGCCAGTTAACTGACTTGTTGAGATGTACATTAAAGTCAGTTTCTCCAACCACAGCGGCATGCCTTCCTTTGAGGAACTCCCTCACAATATCTTTCCAGTCCCCGCCCTGGTAAAGATGAAAAGAAAGAGATACTCTTTTGCCGTGCAGGTCACGCTTTATCTCCTTCTCTTCAAGCTCAACATGTGGGGATAGCCAGTCATCGTAGTCGTTTTTCTTTCTTTCGAAGACCTGTTCTTTTGCGACTATACCCAGTTCGAAGACGGTCTCACGCCCTGTAGAGAAAAGGGAGAAGGACAGCGGGATCTTCGTTCCCTCAATAGTGACATGAATCGGAAAGGCGACGCCAGATGCACCTCTCAGTGAGGAGATGAGAAAAAGGGGCATCTTAACATACATGCACGAGTGTATCCACCTGCCCTCGAGTTCCTTTGGATATATTCTGGTGCGGCAAAACGCGGGCATCAGAGAAATATCCCTTATGGCCTGAAGGCTGATCTGCTCCCGCTTGAAATATGCTGCCCCCCCGACAAAAGCATAGCCTGGTTTCTCAAAGAAGCTGAACCTGGCAAGAGACTGCCATGTCTCACCGGTAAGGGGTATGTCTATGTTGAGTGAGTTTCCTTCTCTTCGGAAGGTTCCATCAGTCTGTATGTGAGGCTCTTTTCCCGTAGTGGACTCCTCGGTATCTACCCATGGACCTGGCCAGTCTATAAAACGGTGAATAGAACATGCTCCTTAAGTTCATTCCACTCCGTGCGATGAATCTCATGTCCAGAACTGTCTGTATTGCAGTCTCGACAAGCACCTGCTCAAGACTCACCCTCAAAGATGGGTCCAAGCTTGCTACTCCGCAGGTGACTCGCTTCATTCGTCTGTATGCCGCCATAAATGCGTCGTCATCAGAGTGAAAAACGGCAGCGTCGGGCTCGTACACAACCACATGCCCCTCTTCCTGGACCCTGCGCGCCCAATCCCAGTCCTCGGCCCCGGCTATTGATTCGCTAAACCTTATTCTGTTCCAG
Organism: candidate division TA06 bacterium; assembly: GCA_004376575.1. Taxonomy (NCBI): domain Bacteria; species candidate division TA06 bacterium. The sequence goes on from SOJN01000143.1 coordinate 28,919, forward strand.
ACTTCCTTTTTGATCGCTGAGTTGACATTCGAAAAAAAGTAATCCTCTGACTGCACCTTCCTCTCTGTACCGTAGCGAATCTGCAAATCCCTTTTTTCCGAGAGATTTGTTCTGGGGCCTGCAATCTGCCTTCCATAAACCCCTGCAGTCCTTGCGTCTTTAAGTGCACCAGTCAGTTTTGCCAGCCAATTCTCATCCGCTGGCTGTGCGTCCGCGCTCAAGGAGACGAGCAAATCTGAGCTGGCCCGTTCAAAACCTATGTTGAGCGCCCGGCCATAAGTGAACTCTTCTGGTTCTATCTGAACAACTATCGTTTCGAAGTGGGATGCAATTTGAAGAGTATTATCGCAGGATCCGGAATCTACTACTATGATCTCATCCGGCTTCTTGGTCTGTGCGCAGACAACCTCAAGGGTCTCTCTGATGAACTCCTCCTCATTCTTGGTCCTTATGATTACCGCGACGGATGGAGCCATCTTCCCTCGTAAAATCTAACCCCGTTGCCGGGGCGAATACTCCTGATGAATTCGCATAAGTATAAGAAATCATTGACACTATGTCAAGTCAAGACTCAATCCGCAGGCGACCACTGTCTGCAAACTGCCAAAGTTCAAAAGTTCGTATCTGCCTGCCCGGGCCGTTCGACGGCCGGGCGTTCCACGGTCCCCCGCTTCGCGGGGTCACCATGTCGTGTTTGGGAGATTGCTGAGTTTATCGAAGGGCGCAGCTGTTTTCAGGAGATCCTTCGAGTATCGCTCCCTTCGGCGCTGCCTCAGGACTAATTTCCCTAGACTTCGCCCCTCGATAGACTCCCTCCGACTTCGCGAAGGACACGCGGGGCTACGCTCGGGATCGAGACTCTCTAAGCTTCGACTCCGTCTCAGCAAGAGAGACTAAGCACGACGAAATATGTCTCGCGCCTTCTTGCGAAGGCTCGGCCCTATTTCGTTTTCGGGCTTATATAGCTTTGCGCGGGGAGAAGGGACCAGTCAAACTCCAGAAGCGTCTTCTCGTAATCATTCTGAATCCTCAGCTCCAAATGTTGCAGTCTCTTTTCTCGAAGAACCTGATACTGTTCCTCTTTCTTGTCTGTCATTCCAAGAGTTCCATAAACCTGGGCAAGCATGAATCGGGCAACAAGATAATTTGGCTCCACACTGACCAACATCTTCAACTCGCTGGCAGCCTTGTCGTAGGACCCCCCTTCTATGTAGACTGCTGCCAGCTTCTTTCTGAGGAATGGATTGTAGGGATCCACATTGACAGCCCCTCTTAGAAGCGTTGCCACGCCAGAATAGGCTTCCCTTTGACCGATATTCTGTTTCTGGTCATATATGAAATCCGCAAAATCCTCCCAGAAGATCCTGTCGACTGGGTTGGATTTGATCGCAGATTCAAACCTCGTCTGTGTAAGATACAGATCTCCTGCACTCTTCGTCTCGTCATACCTCTTTGCATACAGCTTGCCCAGGGCATTGTGATAGATAGCTTCGTTCGGAGAAAGCGCAAGGGCCACTCTGCAAGATCCTATTGCCCTGTCTACGTCATTCCTCTTCACCTTTTTCGCCATACTATTGTAAAAAGATATGGAAACTGCCGGGCGGAGCACAATAACGGCATAAATAATCGCGAGCGCAAAAAGATATATCTTGGCCCTTTTTGGCGGTCTGAAGCTCCTCATGCTGACAGACGCAGAACACAGAATGCCTGCCAGGGCGAAGAATGCATACCCATTAATTGGAAGGTATAGCGCATTATCCACCAGAGAATGTGCCAGAAGCGCAATGACAGCAGCCAGCGATCCAGCAATGAGAGGGTCTTTCGTTTTTGCAAACCTGACTCCGCTGACCAGAACAGAAGAGAAGAACACCAGAAACGCGGCAAGACCAGCGATGCCAGTGGTGGCCAGATACTGAAGGTATTGATTGTGTGCTATCTTCGCCACCTTTGCGTACCTGCCAACTGCATGCTGAACAGGAAAGTTTGTCATTCTCGAATAGTATACATAGTTCCGGAATCCTACACCCGCAGATGGCCTCATTTTGGCAATCTCCAGAGACTGCTTCCAGATATTCGGCCTCTCCATCGCGTAGATATCTTGTTTACCCGCTGTCAGTATCCTATCCCGTATCGGGTTTGGAACAACCGCGGCTACGATTACCACACCAACAAGTATGGCCAGCCACCTCTTGCTTTTTAATATACCCAGAACGATCAGAGATGCTGCAAGGGCAATGAGTCCTGCCCTTGCTCGCGTCAGAAATAGGGCGACGAACAACAACAGAGAAATAGGCACATAGACCGCCAGCCGTTTCAGTCCGGAGCTCCTGGAAAACAGAACGAATCCAGCAGCAAGAGAAAGCCCGATTATGAGTGTATCAACAAGATAGGTCGGATAGACAAGTGTCCCCGAGACTCTACTCGTGCCAGAGGCCGCCTGAACGATTGCATGGACAGACTGGACGACGCCAACCCCAATCAGTATATATGCAACCTTTCTCTTCAGAGTCTCTTTGGGGAGATTCATGCAAATCAAAAAGAGCAAGAGATATGAGAAGACCTCATGCAGACCCTTGAAGCTGGGATAAGGATTCCTGGAAAAAATCGTAGAAATGAACAAAACGCCTGCAAGAAGTATGGCAGGAAGGTTCGCGACGGAAGACCTGAACGTGAACCCACCCTTTGCCACCATCGAGTAAAGCCATACTACAACACCAACGATCACAATAAACTCGCTCAACGCGAGGATGTATTGCGGCTCTCCCCCTTTTACCAGGTTGAGAGCGAAAAGTAGAGCAATTGTCGTTAAGAGAAATGTGCTAATTCTTTGACTCATAGCTCGACTTTTGAAAATCCCAGATCCCTCATACCAGAGAATCTGGGAAGCTGAAACACCCTGATTATGACTTTTACTTCTTATCCATTCCGTATCTCTTTAGCTTTCTATAGAGGGTCGATGGATGTATGCCGAGAGTCCTTGCAGCCTTAGCTGCATTCCAAGCGGTCTCCTCCAGTGCAGAAGCTATCGCCTCCTTCTCTTTCTCTTTCAGGGAACCAAACACCTGCTTTGGTGTCTCCTGTATCATCTTCTCAGGAAGGTCCCCAATTCTTACGGTGTCCCCCTCCTGGAGTACAATTGCTCTCTCTATTGCATTCTCGAGTTCCCTCACATTTCCTGGCCATGAGTAACGCATCATAACCTGTGAGGCCCCAGACGATATCTTCTTCAGGGGAACTCCCATCTTAGTACAGTATTTCTTCAGAAAATAATCTGTGAGAAGGGGAATATCAGTTCGTCTTTCCTTCATAGGTGGTATGCGCAGCGGGATAACATTCAATCTATAAAAGAGGTCCTTCCTGAACACCCCGTCGTCCATCTTCTGCTCAAGGTCTTCATTCGTCGCCGCAATCACCCTTACGTCCACCTTGATCGGAGAAGTACTGCCTACCGGCACAATCTCCCTTTCCTGCAATACACGCAGAAGCTTCACCTGAGTGCCCGGCGAAGTTTCGCCAACCTCATCCAGGAAGAACGTCCCTTTGTCTGCCACCTGAAAAAGGCCTGCCTTGTCCTTGATAGCACCTGTAAAGGAGCCCTTCTTGTGTCCAAACAGCTCGCTTTCCAGTAGAGTTTCAGGAAGTGCGCCGCAGTTTATTGTTATGAAAGCCCTATCCACCCGGTTACTTCTATTGTGAATCTCTTTGGCGATGATCTCTTTTCCAGTCCCGCTGTCTCCATAGATCATTATCGTGGAATCCGATTTTGATATCTTATCCACCATAGCTAGCACGTTCATAAAAGCGGGGCTTTTTCCGATGATCTTTCTTTCGCCTTCCTTCTTCTTCAGCACCGCTTTAAGGTATATGTTTTCCCGCTTCAGCCTTTCGCTCTCCATTATCTTTTCCAGCCTCAGTTTCACCTCTTCTATCTTGAATGGCTTCGTTATGTAGTCGGCAGCGCCACCCCTTAGAGCTTCTATCGCCGACTCCATCGACCCGAAGGCAGTGGTCATTATAATATTGGCAGAGGGGTTGAGCCCCTTTATCTCTTTCAAGAGTTCAAGGCCATCCAGCTTAGGCATTCGTATGTCGGTTATTATTGCATCAAATCTGTCCTTTTTGTACAGCTCCAGCGCCTGTTCGCCATTTTCTGCGCACTTTATCTCGTAGCCTTCTTTCTTCAAGGCAATGGAGAGCCATTCACGTATTGATTCTTCGTCATCGACTATCATAACACGTTCACGGGCCATGAGAATCACTCCCCTTCCTTACTGGAGTCAGACTTGCGCAACCACACTGTGAATTTTGACCCCTTACCAGGGTTGCTTTCCACATCAATCCACCCCTCGTGCTTTTCCACTATTTTGTGAGCTATGGAAAGCCCCAGACCAATCCCCTTCTTTCTCGTGGAGTAGAACGGTTGGAAAATCCTGGATATCGCGCTCTTCTTTATTCCGATTCCAGTATCTGTGACTGCCACGCCAAATGCCCCGTCTGTCTGGAGCACCTCGATGGTAAGCTGCCCACCATCATTCATTGCACTAAGCGAGTTAAGACAAAGATTCAGGAAGACCTGTTTTACCTGCTCAGGATCCGCGCTCACTGTGGCATCTGCGTCAGATAGTACTGTTCTCAGTTCAATTGTCTCCCTGAAATCCGGGTGAGCCTTGACTAAATCCAGGACCTCTTCAATCACTCTGTTAAGCGACACCTTCCGGAAACTCGGGTCCTTTGAGCGGGCAAACCTCAAAAAGTGCTCTATTATTGTGTCGAGCCTGTCCGTCTCTTTTATCACCAGATGCATCAGCCTCTTCCTGTCACCACCATAGTCAGTCTCACTGGCAAGCATTTCTACCGAGCCTCTTATTGAGGCCAGGGGGTTCCTTATTTCATGTGCCATATCTGCTGAAAGTTGTCCTATGGCTGCCATTCTCTCCGAACGCTTCAACCTCTCCTGAGTCTCCCTCACATCCGTCAGGTCGCTGAATAGCACAAGGTATCCCCTGCGCTGTCCTATCTTGTTCTCCATCACCTTACCGCTCACACCCACCGGCTTGATTCGTCCCCCGCCTAGATGTATGTCGATCTCTCGCCTGTATTCGTTCCGGCTGGCCTTAAGCCCCTCAAGTATCAGTTGGGTCAGGCCCTGCGCCCCCTTCGGCATAATCTCCTCAAGCATCCGTCCGCCAGCACCACCAGATTCACAATCCAGAATCGCCCCCGCGGCCCAGTTGAAGTAAATGATACGGCCTGCCGCATCAACAGTGATTACACCTGCTCCCATGTTTTCAAGTATGTCATCTGTGGTAAGCTTCACGTCCTCCAATTCCTGGACACCCTTACGTAGTCTTTCCGCAAGATACGTCCCCATGGCCGCCACCCCAAAGAAGAACAACACATGCATATAGCCACGAAGGAAAATATAATCCCTCACATATTCCACGTCCAGACCGGGCTGAAGCCATTGGAAGTAGTTTCGGTATTCGGAAGCCAGGAGCAACAAATATGATATCGAAGAGAGCAAGGCCATTGTGAAGCTTCCGCGGCCAACCAGAAACAGAGCCCCGCATATCACTGGCACGAAGTACAGGAGAGAAAACTGGCTTTCTGCACCTCCGGAGAAACCGACAATGGCAGTGGCCAGAACAACATCTGTGGCTAGCTGGGCCCACACGAAGGGGCGAAAGGGCAACCGCTTCCGCAGAGCGAACCAGTAGACAAGGCTCAGGATATAGGTTATGAAGACAAGAAGAGCCAGGGGTATGACCTTGGAGGGCTCTTCTCTGAGAATGAAAGTCCCTACCCCCAGTATGGCGCTAACACCTATGGGACGTGATATGATGAGCCAATCTAGGGTCTGGGTAGGCCTCTGGGGACTCATCTGCCAATCCAGTCTGGAGAGCGGCCGATTCCTGCGGCTGCAATTAAAGGTGTATTAATGCCCCCCACCCACGATGGTGGCGATCTTGAATATGGGCAAATACATGGCGATGACTATGCCGCCGATTACCGTGCCCAGAAAAACCATGATTATGGGCTCAAGCGCAGAAGTGAGGTTTTCCACCGCTGCATCTACCTCGGTATCATAAAAATCAGCAATCTTTGAGAGCATGTCGTCGAGCCCACCAGTCGCCTCTCCAATAGATATCATCTGAACTACCATGGGGGGGAAAACCGCTTCTTTTGACAAGGGACCCGCAATCGTTTCACCTTCACTGATGCTCGACCGCGCGGCCCTTACTGCATTCTCCACCACCTTGTTTCCTGCCGTCTTTGCAGTCGTTTCAAGTGCATCCAGGATTGGAACACCACTTGCAAGAAGAGTGGAGAGAGTTCGTGAGAACCTGGCAATTGCAGTCTTCCTGATCAGGTCCCCCATCACGGGCATCCTGAGGAGAGCCTTGTCTATCGCCAATTTCCCGGCATCTCTCTGGTACGTCATTTTCACAGCCACAATTAGAGCGATTGCAAATATCAGAAAAATCCAGGAGTACCTTCGCAGAATATCACTGAGCCCAATGACTATGCGTGTTGCCAGAGGAAGCTCTGCTCCGAATTCCGAAAACAGCTGCGCAAACACAGGGATAACCGCGATTAGAATCACCCCCACAGCCACGACAGCAACACTGACGATCATCGCCGGATATATCATGGCACCCTTTATCTTTCTCGCAAGTGCAGCTGCCTTTTCAAGGTAGTTGGCCAATCTCACCAGAATCACGTCCAGAGCACCGCCGGTCTCGCCCGCTTCTACCATGTTCACATAGAGGGTGCTGAAGCTCCCTTTCTGTCTTCGGAGCGCCTCGGCCAGAGTAGCGCCACCCTCAACATCTTCCATTATCTGGCGAAGAACCTTCTTGAACCCAGGATTATCAGTCTGCTGGCTCTGGATTTCAAGGCACTGCATGAGAGGAAGTCCCGCGTTTATCATGGTCGCAAACTGACGGGTGAATATGGACAGGTCTCTCGTCCCCAGCCTTCCTCCCTTCAAGAAGGGCAGACCTATCTCCTTGGGTTTTGGCCTGACAGAGGTAGGGATTATCTTCTTGGCCCGCAGTGCTGCAAAGACTTCCTGCTGGCTTTCTGCAACCAGCTCGCCGGTCTGAACTGCGCCTGAAGCGCTCCTTCCCTTCCATACAAAAATGGGCATCGCCTCTCACCTCCCGAGTTGGAACAGCCGCCTAGGCGACCATCTCGCTCTTTTCTTCTATCATTCTCTCAAGTTCCTCTACATTTCTTGAATATGAAAATGCATTGTCCATGGATATCTGCTTGCCGCTATACAGGTTGTAGAGAGACTGGTTCATTGTGGCCATGCCGTATTTCTGCCCGGCCTGAATGAGACTATATATCTGATGAACTTTGTCGTCCCTGACCAAAGCCTTGATGGCTGGCGTCGCAACCATTATTTCCATGGATAGACATCTACCCCCCTTCAGTCGGGGAATCAGAGACTGAGTCAGAACGCCCAAAAGGACGAAAGCGAGCTGAGAGCGGACCTGCGGCTGCTGGTTTGTGGGGAAGACGTCGACAATTCTCTCCACCGACTCTGCCGCGGAGTTGGTGTGGAGTGTTGCAAAAGTAAGATGGCCTGTCTCAGATATCATCAAAGCAGCCGACATAGTTTCCAGGTCTCTCATCTCTCCCACCATCACCACATCCGGATCCTGTCTCAGAACGTACTTCAGAGCGTTGCTGAAAGACTTGGTGTCAGAGCCAACCTGCCTCTGATTGATAATGCACTTCTTGTGCCTGAAGATGTACTCAATTGGGTCCTCAACGGTTACGATGTGGCACCTTCTGGTGCCATTGATAGCATCTATCATGGTGGCGAGCGTTGTCGACTTGCCACAGCCAGTAGGGCCGGTGATCAGAATCAAGCCTTTTGGTCTGCTCGAGAGCTCCGCCACAACAGGAGGTAAACCCAATTCCTTGAATGTTTTTATTTCAAAGGGAATAGTTCTTATGGCCATCGCCACGCAGCCACGCTGAACGAATGCGTTCGCCCTGAATCTGGATAGATTGGGTATGCCAAAAGAAAGGTCGAGCTCATGTTCCATCTCGAACTTCTTCTTCTGCTGGTCTGAGAGGAGACTGTATACTAGCTCCTCAGTTCTCTCAGGAGTGAGCACCTCGTAATTGGTCGGGGCAAGCTCCCCGTCTATTCTGAAGATGGGAGGCGCGCCTGCAGTAAGGTGCAGATCGCTCGCCCCCTTTTGAACCATCTCTTCCAGAAGTTGTCTTATTGTCATTTTGATCTTCCTCCCTTGTCACTTCTCCATGGATGCTGTTTGCCTTATCACTTCTTCTATGGTGGTAACCCCATGCTTCAGCTTCAACAACACGTCCTCACGGAGTGTTTTCATACCTTCCTGTTTGGCCGCATTCTGCATTGTCAAATTGGAAGACCTCTCTAGAATAAGCTGTCTGACCTTTGGACTTATGGGCATAACCTCGAATATAGCTAGCCTCCCTTTGTATCCTGAGCTTCCACACTCCTGACACCCTTTTCCATGATAGATTGTGGCCCCCTCAATCTCTTCTCTACCTATGCCTGCCTCCTCGAGCAATCTGTAGTCAGGCTCAACTGGCTCCTTGCAGTGCGAGCAGATTTTTCTGACCAACCTCTGAGCCTGTATGAGAGTCACAGATGCCGCCACAAGAAAGGGCTCGATACCCATGTCTATGAGCCTGTTGATGGTGCTCGGGGCATCGTTGGTGTGGATGGTGGAAAGCACCAAATGGCCTGTCAGAGCTGCTCTCACGGCGATCTCGGCAGTCTCAGAGTCTCTGATCTCTCCAACCATTATGATGTTGGGTGACTGTCTCAGGAATGCCCTGAGGGCAAATGCGAATGTCAACCCAATCTCGTCGTTCACCTGGACCTGGTTGATTCCTCTGAGATTGTACTCCACCGGGTCCTCAACGGTGAGTATGTGTACATTTGGCGTGTTCAGTCTGGAGAGGGCTGAATAGAGGGTTGTGGACTTCCCACTACCCGTGGGGCCGGTTACGAGTATGATTCCGTAGGGTAGTTCTATCGCTTTCAGAAATACCTTCAAAGCTTCCTCTTCGAATCCAAGGTCGGTCATGTCCAGCATAAGAGCACTCTTGTCAAGTATCCTCATAACAACCTTCTCACCATACAAGGTGGGAACAATGCTTACCCGTAGGTCTATCATCTTCTGGCCAACCTTCACCTTGATTCTTCCATCCTGAGGTATCCTTCTTTCTGCTATGTTCAGAGTGGCCATAATCTTGATTCTCGATATTATTGCACCTTTAAGCCTGTATGGGGGAGATAGGACTTCGTGAAGAACCCCGTCTATTCTGAACCTCACCCTAAGTATTCTTTCATAGGGTTCTATGTGAATGTCACTCGCCCCTTGTCTCACCGCATCAGTAATCAAGAAGTTCACCAGTTTCGTTACAGGTGCGGATTTCCCGGAAGCTCTAAGCTGGCTTATGTCCTCCTCCTCCTCCTCGAATTCCACGAGCTCCACATCCTCACCCTCCATGGTGCTCATCACTTCGCCGCGACCCTCTTCCATGACGGCCTCAAGTTCTGTATCAATCTGGTAGAACTTATCCAGAATCCTCCTTATGGAGCTCTCAGCGGCCACCACCGGGGCTACTTCGAGGCCTGTATGAAACTTGATGTCCTCAATCGCATAAACATCAGAAGGATTCACCATTGCCAGAGTCAGAATCCTCCCCCTTTTCTTTATGGGCACGACCTCGTACCGGCGAGCCATTTCCGCGGAAACGTATTTGATCGCAGCGGGATCTATCGAGTCCTTGGACAGATCGACCGAAGGCGCTTTGAACTGCTTGCTTAGAAATCCGACCAGGGTCTCCTCACTTATGAAACCGAGTCTTGTCAGTGTAGACCCTATTTTCTCGCCCGTTGCGCGCTGTTCTGAGAGGGCCTCATCAAGCTGTTTGTCGTCTATTAGGCCTTCGTTTACCAGCATTACCCCTAACTTAAGTGCCAATCTCTCCTACCTCTGTGACGTTTCCTTGATGACCTCAAAAATATCTGTGACTCCTTCTTTGGCCCTCTTAATCGCTGCCTCTCTTAGTGTCGTCATCCCCCCATCCTTGGCCGCTTTCGCCAGTGCATCAGTGGGGGCTCTGTCAAGAATCAGCTCTCTGATATCTGATGAGACGGCCATCACCTCGAATATGCCCAACCTTCCTCTGTACCCGGTATTGTTGCACTCCCTGCAACCTTTCCCCTTGTACAGCGTGAACCCCTCAAACTCTGACGGATCAATACCCACATCCTTGAGGAGGGCTGGATTCGGCGTCATCGGTTCCTTGCATGACTGGCAGACCTTCCTGAGCAGCCGCTGGCTTTCAATGCAGTTCATCGTCGAAGCTACAAGGAACGGCTCTACACCCATGTTAACCAGTCGGGTGACGGTTCCAGCGGCGTTGTTGGTATGAACGCTACTGAGAACAAGGTGACCAGTGAGGGAGGCGCGAATTGAAATCTCGGCAGTCTCTTTGTCTCTTATCTCCCCAACCATGATGATGTCCGGGTCCTGACGGAGGTAGGACCTGAGTGCGCTTGCAAAGGTGAGGCCGACAGACGCCTTCATCTGAACCTGGTTTATGCCAAGAAGACTGTATTCCACCGGGTCTTCGGCAGTGGTTATGTTCACATCTGGAGCATTGATCTTGTTAATAGCGGCATAGAGAGTGGTCGTCTTGCCGCATCCGGTCGGTCCTGTAACCAGCACGATCCCGTACGGCGAACTTATCCCTTTTATGAACTGAAGCATAGGTTCTCTTTCGAAACCAAGACTGACCAGGTCAAAGGATACGGCTGTCCTGTCAAGAATCCTTAGCGCCATCTTCTCTCCGAAGAGGGTAGGCACAGTGGAGACACGCAGGTCCACAGGTCTTCCCTTGATTCTGATCTTAATCCTTCCGTCCTGGGGCAGCCTCTTCTCCGAAATCTTCAGCTTTGACATAATCTTCAGTCTGGAGACTATCGCTTTCCTCATTCTGTACGGCGGATGCATCACTTCGTGCAGGATACCGTCAATCCTGAACCTGATTCTCAACTCTTTCTCGTAGGGCTCTATGTGTATGTCACTCACCCTTCTATCTACAGCCTCCAGAAGTATACTGTTTACCAGCTTCACTACTGGCGCGGAGTCAGCGGCGGCGGCGAGGTCAGTCATCTCATCCTCTTCCTCGTCCGTCTTCTGCACCACCTCTACCTCTGCCGACTCGTCCCCAATATCCTTCATCACTTCATCCAGCATTCCTGCAGCCTGATATTGTTCTTCTATCGCTTTCACGATACTGCTTTCGGCCGCAACAACAGGCTTGACCTCAAATCCGGTGGTAAATTTTATGTCCTCAATCGCAAGGACATCCGCAGGGTTGACCATCGCCACGGTCAATACTTTCCCCCTCCGCTCCAGTGGAATACAACGATATTTTGTAGCAAGCTCACTGGGCACGAGGTCAAGAATAGCCTGATCAATGTTGTAGTCGGACAGGTTGATGGAAGAAACGCCGTACTGCTTCTGGAGGAACTGAGTTATTTCATCCTCGGAGAGAAAACCGAGCTTGACAAGGTTGGTTCCCAGGCGTCCGCCCACACGTTTCTGCTCGGCAAGAGCGGTTTTGAGCTGCTCTGCGGTGAGCAGACCAGCAGAAACAAGCATATCCCCTAGTTTGGCGGCCATATTTTTTGCACCCCTGCAGTATACTAGCAGATTAGCAACAGTTTGTCAAGACCTTTGCCCAGTCTCTTAATACCCCATCTTCAAAAAACTTAGGCCACCTCAGTCAGTACTAAACCCGCCATCAGAAGAAAACTACCTGCCAGTGGTCTCGAGAACCTTCACCATGTTCCTTATCTGCGATAGCTTCTTCTCCCCGATGCCTGAAATATTCTTCAACTCTTCAATATCCTCGAAGAATCCATGTGCCTCCCTGTACTCGACTATTCGTCGTGCAAGTTTCATGCCTATCCCTGGCAAAAGACAGAACTCCTTTTGCGAAGCTCTGTTTATGTCTATCTTGTTCTTTGCCAGATCCGGCGGATTCGGGCTGTCTATCCTTTGCTCCACCAGCCTGATGACGGTGTCCAGTTCTGGGACCCTGGAGCTATCGACCTCTGTCGTCAAGGGAAACAGCGTACCTGAGGCGGGGTGTGGCTCAATCTCCCTGTGCCTGGACCTGTAGACTTTCACCCCCGAACCAGCCAAAAGGGCGGCGAGGAGAAAAAGAAGAACGCGTCTCTCCTGAGGCGTAAATATCGTCACGGAAACCCCCTTGTCAGAAACAAATTCCAAGCTCCAAATCTCAAATCACAAACTTGAACCGTCTTTTGTTTGGAATTTCGTGCCTGGTCATTGGAGTTTGTTTGCAGTTTGGTGCTTGAGATTTGCTTTCAGTTTTGAGGAGTGTAGCGATATACGATTCTGAGAAGGACATCACCAACAGCCTTCAGACTGCGTGAAGAGCACTTGTCATGGGTGTCCTCCAAGGTGTGCCAATATGGATAGTCAAAATCTATGATTACAGCGCAGGGAACTCCTGCTCCAATAAGATTCATGTGGTCATCATATACAGAGTGTTTCAGGTGTCCGTGAAACGAAGTGTTCCCCTTTGCGCAATTCCATATGAGTTCCACGACGTGCCGGGCATACGCCATTGAATTCTCCTCGACATAAATGTCCAGGTCTGCGTCACCAACCATGTCAACGAGTACCCCGTACGCGGCCCTTGGTCTCAACATGTGTTTGGCATAGTATGCTGACCCAAGGCAGAAGGTCTCGGGTCTACCCTGCTCGCCACTGTCCTCCCCATCAAAGAGGGCAATGTCAACCCCCTTTTGGGGAGTCCTACTCGAGAAGACTCTGGCCAGTTCCAGAAGAACAGCAACACCGGATGCACCATCGTTCGCCCCTGGTATGGGTGTCGTTCTGTTTGCAGGATCGGGGTCGAGGTCAGCCCAAGGCCTTGTGTCCCAGTGAGCACACAAGATCATTCTGTTTTCGACCTGGGGGTTAAAACGCGCGATAAGGTTCGTGAGCGTGCCTGGCAGGTTCTCAGCTTCGAAATCTTGAACAATGAGTGTATCCGCAAGGCGTGAGAGCTCCTCAATAAGATATGCCCTGCAGGCCGTGTGCCCCTTTGAACCGGGGTTTCTGGGTCCCATTGCTGTCTGAGTGAGCAAATACCTGTAGGCCTGCCTGCCGTCAAACTGCGGTACGGGGCTGCAACCTATGAGACCTAACAGCATTACCGCAACCAGTCTCATATGGTTACTAGAATTTGAACAGTACATCGAACTCAACGTTTATGTCTCTTCCCGTTCTTCCCCTCTGTTTGTCTCTGTTCTGGCGAAAATCCATGGTCAGCCCACCGGTCACTGACTTTGAGAAGTTGTAGCTTGCTCTTGGTGAAATCGAGAAAGACTCCGTGTCTGCGTTGATTCTTGGCGGCTTATCGGACCCTTCTGTGACGAGCTTGGAGTGCGTAGATGAGTAAGAGGCGCTGAGCGACAAATCCAGGTTGCTCTTGAATTTAACTCTCCTGCCAAGAAGAGGAAGGACCAGCCCCGTTGGTGCACTGAACGAGGTGGATACCTTGAGGGAGATCCCCTTTCTCGTGTCCGTGCTGGTAGTCATGGGAGTACCGGATTCTTTTTCGCTCACCGAATAGTCTGTGCTCACCTCCGTATTTATTCTCCTCTTCCAGGTTGTATGCCACGATACAAGGGGTGAGAAGTTCATAGCCTTTGTTCTGCTCGTAGGGGGCGTGTTGAGCGGTCCGGACTCACCCCTGGTCATGGAAAAGCTTGATCTTAGATCAGAGGACTGCATGAGCATCTTTATGGGAACGAATCTCTCAAACGATCTGAGGGTCACCGACATATCGGGCCACGTGGTTGACTTTGTTCTCGTCCTGCTGCCGGAGTACCCCTTCTCGGCCTCCGACCCTTTGCGGGAGATGCTCAAGCTGAGATCCCCCACACTCAATCCAGACCTGACCTGATACGTGTTATTCACCGACGTCTGGTCATACACATAGTATTCCTTTGGCACATCTTCCACATCGTCTCTGAACCCGAACTGATACTGCCATGAAGGACGTCCTTTCAGATAACTGTACTGGCTGTTGCGGCTTCTGGTATAAGAGCCATTGGGCGAGTTTATCCTGCTGCTGAGCTCAAGGAACTTTGCCAGCAGCCACTTCGGTGTTAGCGCTTTCAGGTCCTCGTCTTTGGCCCCTGCCAGTCCGGAGAAGATACTCATGAACTTGCTTATATTGAGTGTGAGACTAAGATTGGCTGAGTTTGAATTGCTGACGTTTCTATAATCATTTTCCAGTCCCCCAATGTCCGGATCGTGGTCCTCGACATATCTGGTATCATAGCTCATAGATTGGCTCAAGTATTCTGTCCAGAGTGGAAAATGGTAATTTATGCCGGCAGCCTGTGTCCTTCTGATCTCTGACCCAAGGTCGTAGCCGAAAAAAGTCCCTGGAAGATTGAGGTCACGGGTCTGGTCAATAGAGTAGTCTGTAGACACGAACTTGAGAGGGTCGTACGAGACGCTCGCCCTCCCATTTGCTATCCTGTCTTCGTCCACATTGGTCCTGACGTTCTGAGTGTCAGACTTTACGTATCCCACCCCCCAAGTTTTGTTGTAGGAGCTCGAAAGACTGAAGTGCGACGGGAAATAAGATAAACCGAATAGCCCAAAGATGGAGAGCGGGTTAACACGGGGTGAATACGAATACGAAATTGATGTATTGTACGTGGCATTGGAGTCTACGCGTGTCTCCGAATCTGAGAAGTTCTGGCTGGCAGAGGCCCCAACACGCACATTGTCTATCGTCCACCTGAGGAGCTTGTTAAGGGACTGCCTGGTCTTGTTGAGGCTTATGCTGCCACCCCTTCTGTACGTATGAGAAGCGCGTTTTCTTGCTTCTTCACCAGAGAGTATGATGTCTGATGACTGCTGATATTTCGGAAGGGATACATCCCTGTTAATGCTCGCATTCACGGGTATGGACATACCCCATTTCTCAGGAAGGAACTTGTCCAAGTTCATGTTGCCTGAGCCACTGAATTTGGTCGTTGTAGTGCCGCTTCCCCTCTCGCTTGCGAGGCCGCGGAACTCACTGTCTTGTCTGTTAACAGTAATCTTGAAATCCATCAGATCTGCGAACTTCGTGTCAAGTCTTATTTGGCTGGAAGTCCCCGTGTCTTTTCTGGGGTCAGATAGTCTTATCTCATCTATCCAGATCTCGCCGCTCACACGACCGTCCTGTTGATTGATGACGCCAACTTCCATTCTCCTTATGTTTCTGAATGATGGCTTTCCGTAGAAGCCATAGCCCACTCCACCTGCGTCGAAGTAGAACTGATCTTCCTTGTGGATCAGCTTCCTGTCCGTGAACTCCTGGATGGGCAGGACAAACTCGTGCCACCCTTTACCGACTACCTCCCTGTATTCGTAGTAGTTTTTCTCATCCCCTCCAAACTTGATGAAGAATGTCGGGTTGGACGTATCTCCGTGGACATAGAGCCTGATATCCTTGTAGTCTGAGTAGTCCTGCGTCTGACTTATCAACTGATATGCTGTACCCCTGTGCATGGTGTTGATATCGAAGAAATTGATAACAAGCGACTGCTCCCTTCTCTGATTCCCATAAGGATCTGTGCCTGGATCAAAAGGTGCCGTGTAGTCAGGATCTCTCTCATTGTTTTTCACGTTGATCTCAACTCTCTCCTCAGGCTCAAAGGTTCCGCCCTGATCTGGCAGAAGCCCGGAAACCCCTCCATTTTTCCACTTGTTGCCAACTATATCCAGCCCGGCTATTATCACTGAGTCTTTGTGGCTGAACCCGTCTATCCAGATTCTAGCCGCCGTTATGTTCTCCCAGTCCGGATTTCCGAACCTTTGCACGTTCATGGAATCGTCAAGCGCTAGTCGGAAAAGGCGCCAGCCATCCTCTCCGTCGTTCACGACAAAATTCCGACTGGACAGGTCGAATGTGAACTCGAAGTAGTCTTTCCTGCTATCGAGGACATGGTTCCCGTTCAAATCTTCTGTATCCAGCCTGTCATTGTTCTCCGTCCCGTTTACACGTGAATAGTTGCTTGTCCCCGGGTCGTATTTGTAGTCATCATTTCCATCGTCCCCAGAGACAGTTCTGTCGTCATCACCTTGAACACCATCAACTCCGGTGTCTTCATCGTAGTCGAGTTGACCATTCACAGTCTTTATGTCCTCAGTATCCAGCTTCCCATTATACCCCTTTATTAGCGTTGGATCTTTGACTCTCCTCGGTGCGTCCTCTGGTATGTTTGTCCCCACGTCAATATGTATTCTTCCCGTATCCCCCTTCACCCACACCTCTAAGGCCCTTGACCGGGAGAAGTCCAGCCCCTGGATGGAAAGACTTCTGTTCAAACTGACCCAGGTGCTTTCTCCAATACTGCTCAGCTTATTCCCAAACACGAGCACGGTCACCTGATCGTTCCTCCGGTCCTCGGGCAGATTTGGATCCAGGTATCTTGCACGTATGCCGTCCCTGGGATTGTACCAGTAGGGGCTCCCAAAACTGGTAGTATCTCTCCCGTCAGGTACGGAGCCGGACAACCAAGAGGGCCTGGTGACTCCAAGATTGTAGCTTGTTCTTGTACCTTCCATGTCATCTACGAAGACTTCGCCCTGAGTGTTCGGGTTAGGCATGGATATCGCCGCCTCCCCTGAAAGCCGGAATGAAGACTTGGCCTCTGTTGATACGAGTGGAAGAGCATTTGCCAGACGGGTGAAGAGGTCCGGCTCGGCGTTAAAGTGGCCGTCCACCTCGCCTACCAAAATCCTTCTTGACTCTTCTCCCAGTTTGGGTCTCAGCTCTCTGGTAGCCTCCGACCTGTACATCCAGCTCGTCCCGATTTCTGCCTTATCGGAGAACTGATATGTTGCCCTGGTCCCCAAAAGAGATTTTGAAGCGAGAGACAGGAAGGGCGCATACTGGTAAGTTATGGTCACCTCTGCATCTGGCCTGCTTGCTTCCGGAGCCAAGAGGGTGACCATTCCAAGATCATAGTCAACCGTGTAGTCCTGACCCTGCACAAGTTCACGACCATTCAGCTTCACCTGTACTGACCCTTCAAGAATATTTATCCTGTTCAGACTGAATGTGGTCTTTGTGCCTTTGGCCACAGCTTCAATATAGTATTTTGGCGAATAGTCTGTGAAGGTCGTTCTGTCGTAGATGGAGTCGGGGTCAGCCAAAATATCACTTTGAAAGGGTCTTTCATTAGGGAATATGAGAAGACCTTCCTCCCACCTTATCCAGCCCACGTCAACTGCTCCGTCCTTGGGATTCTCATCCAGGCCGAGTATTTCAAGGTATGTCTTCCCCCCCTCAGTCCAAGGGTCTTCTTCTGCAGAGTAACTGTATTTTCTTATTCTCAGCTCAACAGGAGGTCTCACATAAGTCGCACCCAGACTGTACACATTCTTCAGTTCGTAGCTCCATGTCCGGGAGTCCGGACCGGGAATCTTCGGCTTTATCAATTGAACGATAACTGTATCATCAGAAGCGTATGTGTCCTTAAACGTCCCAACAGTCTCATCCAGTGCAGTCACGTATGAAACTGCGAATACGTCCTGGTTCTTCTGTCCCAACCCACGGGCCAGCTCTATGATGTTCTTCTGGTAGTCGAACGTGTAGAACTCCTCATCCACCTGCTTGATATCAAATCGGCCAGAGTGAAACTCGGTCGTGTCCGGCACATCCGGATCAATGTATGCCTCACCGTAAACAGTCCCGTCGTCATTCGCGCCATTCCCGTCATCCACAAAGACCTTTATCATCCCTTCTTTTATGGTTGTGTGAGCCGGAATCCAAAAGAACCGCCATCTGAGAAAGCGTATGTCATCTATCTTGAGGGTTTCTGCAACTGCACCTCCGGAAATAGTCAACTCCTCTGCCTTCCCCTGTTCTTTGCTGGCAATGGCCGTTATGTTGAGGGGGCCGACCTTGGCCTCACCCTTTAAGCCAAATAGCCCCTTGTGCGTGGGTGGCCCTCCTATCAGCCTGGTGCCGGGTAGACTCAGCTGTGTGTCCCCGGCCTCTATCAACTGCACTATTTCATCTTCATCCCCTTCATACCGGAGCTTTATCTTGTTCTTGGTTTCGGTCTCCCTTTCAGAATCGTGATCCACGAACACGTGAACCTTCTGCCCCACGGTCCCTTCCAGATTCACAATAAGATGCTGTTTCATTTTCAGTTCAGGGAAGGGAGACTGGCGGGTGAGCTCTGTCTGCTGCTGCTCCAGCTCGAAGTGCTTCGACCCACCGAACTGAATCCCCTGGCTTCCTTTTACGTCGATCTTTCCACCCTGACCGATGATACCAGCAATAGGTTTCGGAAGCTCGATAGGAATGTCAATCGGCGGTATCAGGCCCCCCTCTGATTCCTGCTGGCGTTTGGAAGTTGATTTTCTGGCACTCTCTTTCAACGCTTTTCTTATGCCCCTTTTCCTGACCTCGGCAAGATACTCACTCAGGGGCACTATCTCCACTATGCCCAGAACCTGGCCATCCTTCTCAAGTGTGGTGACCACAACACCCAGATCGTAGTCAACTCTGGTCACCTCTCTGACACCGGTCATCCTCTGCAGAAGAATCTCAGCGGCCCTGTGATCCAGGTACTTGGTTTCCAGGCTGTCTTCCTGCGCGCATGCCGTGGGAGTAAAGAAGGCGAGGACCAGGCACAGAAGGATAAGTCCCTCCAGACTGGTCTTCAGGGAAAGGCACAGACAGCAAAAGCCGGGAGCTCTAACACCCCGGCTCCCGGCTAGGTTTTTTCTTAACGTTTGTACCATACTCGCCAAGGGGGCACGAAGTAAAGACCTTGTGTCACAAAATAGGACTATAAGCTATTCTCACCTTGACGAGCGCTATAGGATCGCCCCTTTCGTTTCTATATTCCTAACCTACTCTCATTCTTAATTATAGCCCAATCCGCCCTTCTGTCAACCCCCTTTTGCGCGCTTTACGCTGTACGCTATGCGCTATACGCCAAAAGACGGCCAAAAGCTGCTTTTTTCAGGTTTGGGGGAAAGGCCCCGTGTATCTCGCTTGGCGAGAAACGGGGCAGGCGTGGACTTTTGGACTTTTGCAGAATCACCAACTGCCGAAGGTCCTGAGCCCGGTCGAAGGGCAAACTCTGAATTGCCAACTACTTCAGTAGCCCGGTCCTTCGCCCTTCCCACCAAGCGGCTTTTGTTTTCGATTTTCGAAGTCGTGAGTTAGATGAGGTTTCGGGCCACGAAGTCCACGGCATTTTTGAATATCGCCATGCCATCCCCTTCTTCCTTGAGGCCTTCACGCGCCCACCGCGGGTGCTGAGTAGGATGCATGTGCCTCTCAGGGTGTGGCATCATACCGAAAATCCTGCCGGTTGGATCGCATATCCCTGCTATCCCTTTGACAGAGCCATTGGGATTTCCCGGATAACCTGTGGGTTCGCCATGCTCATCCACATAAGTGAAAACAACCTGGCCACTTTTTTCTAGCTTGCTCAGAGTCTCGCTATCTTTGGAAACAAACTTTCCCTCGGCATGAGCAACCGGCATATACACAATTGGCTCTATCCCCTCCGTGTATATGCATCTCGATTCATCATTTGTCTTCAGATAAACCCACCTATCTTCAAACTTGTTTGAATCGTTGAAAACAAGCGTTACCGACTGCTCCACCTTCCCGTCGAATGCAGGAAGCAAACCCGCCTTAACCAACACCTGGAAGCCGTTGCATATGCCGATGGCCAGCTTCCCGTCCCTCGCAAACTGCTCGATCTCTGCCCGCAGTTTGTACTTCAATTCATTCGCCAGTATCTTCCCAGCAGCTATGTCGTCGCCGTATGTGAACCCGCCAGGTATGACCAGGATTTCAAAATCATTCAAACTCACCTTCCCACTGATCAGCCGATTGACATGCTCAAGACTTGTGCTGGCCCCAACAGAATCGAACGCATACCTCGTCTCATAGTCGCAGTTGGTACCAGCAGTCCTCAGAATCAATACTCTAGCCTTACCCATCTTCTCCTACCTCACCGGTACAAGTTTGGCTGTACACCGTTCATCACAGCAACCATTCTCTCACTTAACACTACCTTTCTCATGAAGGCCTATTGCAAGGAGCCTCACATCGTATCCCTTGATGTCCGGGCTCTCTATCGGCTTTGCCACAATGTTGGTGTATCTGCCGGCCAGCCTTCTCATCGTCTGGTTTATCTCATTTATCTGCTTTTGAGAGATAAGGTTCCTTGCGTGAACCACAACCACTATGGCATATGATCTGAAGAAGCGCTCCTCCTTGAGCAACATGGCAGATATGGCCTTCTCCAGAGCCTTCATCGGGTCATCAGATAGACCCGAGGCAGCCTCAAATCTTCCGTAAGGTGAAATCGCGTCCTTAAGCTTGTTCCGTAGAACTTCCATCTCTTCGCCATCGGAAGTGGTCGCAACCTTCTCCATGTCAGAAGCGATCTCTTTGCGCTTCTCATGGTCCGCAACGCCCAACGCATCAACAAGCTGAATAAGATAGTTTACCAACTCCTCACCACCTCAAAGGTTTCTGCCACGCCTCCTTCAGGCCCGCAATGTCAGCACTCACAACAACCTTACCCGTCATGCCTTTGACCACAAAATCACCGGAGTCGTCAACGGTGCCCAGAAGCCCAAATGGGACATTCCTCATCTCTGCTTCGAACTGCAGCCGGTTTCTTTCCCCTACCTCGACTATGAATCTTGTATTTGACTCTGAGAAGAGAATCTTGTCATCCCTCTCTATGGGATCACCAAGTGGTACATGTGAAAGGTCAATCTCTATCCCGAGTCCGCCCGCAAAAGCCATCTCAGCGCACGCTACACCGATACCGCCTTCCGAACAGTCATGGATTGATCTCAATAAACCCTTTCTCGAGGCGCTACTGAGAGATTCCATTGTGCACCTGGCATCAACAAAACTGACTCTGGGGACGTTGCAGCCGATTTCTCCGTGCACAAGATAGTAATGTGAGCCACCAAGCTCATCAAAAGTCTTGCCCACAACATAAATGAGACTGCCAACCCCTTTTGCATCCATCGTCTTTGCCTTGCGCACATCACTCATGATACCCATAGCCGATATAAGCAGTGTGGGAGGAATCGAGATCGTTTTGTCCCCAACTCTGTACTCGTTATTCAGACTGTCCTTGCCGGAGATGAAGGGGCACCCGTAAGCGGTGGAAGCGTCATGGCATGCCTTAGCTGCTCTGACAAGAGCGCCCAGCCTTTCGGGAACATCCGGATTCCCCCAGGAAAAATTGTCAAGGAGGGCGACACGATCGAGACTTCCTCCAACGGCAATCTGATTTCTCAAAGCCTCGTCTACGGCTGAGGCTGCCATCCAGTACGGATCGATCAGTCCGTATCTCGGATTTATCCCGCAGGATATGATTACCCCCCGGTCTGAGTGAAGAACAGGCCTGGTGACCGAGGCATCGGAAGGACCATCGTTTCCGATGCCAGTCAAGGGCTTGACTACAGACCCACCCTGAACCTCATGGTCATACTGTCGGATTATCCACTCCTTACTGCACACGTTCCAGGACGAGAGTATCGATAGAAGGTCACCGGTCAAATCGTCTGGTTCGCCAAACTCAGGTTCTTGCAGGGACGGTCTTTCCCATTCTGCCTTCTTGGTTGGAATTGGATAGCCATCGTGCAGAAATCGCATATCCAGATCGCAGACCTTCTTGTTCCGGTAGTTCAGAACTAGCTTCTTGTCGCCAGTATATTTCCCGATTACCGTGGCTTCCACTTCCTCACTTTCAAACACGTCGAGCAACCTTTCCAGTTTCTCTTCTGGCACCGCAAGTACCATTCTTTCTTGAGCCTCAGATACCCAGATCTCCCAGTAGGAAAGCCCCTCATACTTGAGCGGAACTCGTTCTAGATTCACTTCCGCGCCTACAGCTCTGGCTGTCTCTCCCACAGCAGAGGACAGGCCTCCTCCTCCACAATCTGTGATACCAACATAAAGGCCCAGATCTCTCGCCTTGATTATTGCATCTGTCAGCCTCTTCTCCTCTATCGGATTTCCTATCTGCACAGCCTGTGAAGAGAGAGACTCCGACTCTTCATGCAGCTCCAGGGACGCAAAAGTGACTCCGTGTATCCCATCTCTCCCAGTCCTTCCCCCCACCAGCACTATCGCATTCCCTGCTTCTATCTTTTTACTGCTTTTGCCTTTGGGAAGCAACCCTACGTTCCCGCAGTAAACCACTGGGTTGCCAAGATAAGCGGGATCGAAAAGAACTGCACCATTGGAAGTAGGAATACCCATTCTATTACCATAATCCCTCACGCCCGCGACGACTCCCTTCATCACCCTTTTGGGATGCAGGACCCCTTTTGGAACCTCCCGTGCAGGATAGTCCGGAGGAGCGAAGCAGAAGACGTCGGTGTTTATTATCGGTTTGGCCCCAAGACCAGTACCGAGCGGATCCCTTATCACACCTCCTATCCCTGTGCCTGCGCCACCATAGGGTTCAAGCGCCGAAGGGTGGTTATGCGTCTCGACCTTGAAACAGATGTCGTGCTCCTCATCGAATTCTATCACTCCGCTGTTGTCTTTGAAGACAGAGAGGCACCAGTCTTTTCCCAACTGCTCTGTCGCCTTCATTATGGTCGATTCAAGAAGTCCTTCTATCCTTTCGCCTTCGTACTCTATTATTCCTCTGAAAGTCTTGTGAACACAGTGTTCTGACCATGTCTGTGCAATCGTCTCCAGCTCAACATCAGTGGGTTCCCTCCCCAGTTCGAGGAAATGCTGCTGAACAGCCTTCATCTCGTCAAGGTTGAGCGAAAGCTGACCGTCTTCGCTTATCTCCAGAAGCTTATCATCGCTTGCATCCACCAAAGGGATAGAAGTGAGCTCAAACTTATAGGGAACCACAGGCAGAATCTTCTCCTCTCTTACTATGTGCTGGATTAGGGGATTGTAGAACAGTCTGGACGCAGCAATGAGGATATCGTCATCACTCATTACGCCCCAGATTGCATATTTGACTCCTGTCCTGATCGAGGCCACGTCCTTTATTCCAAGATCCCGAATCGCCTTGGATGTGCTTAAAGCAACAGTATCCATGACCCCCGGATTGAAGCCTATTTCTATCACCCTGAGCCGGTCATCGTTTTTATAGACGGACTCCCCGCAAGAAGTCATTTCGGCTACCGGGTCAGCTAGAAGCTCAGAGGAGATTCTCTGAACCTCATTCTCAGTGAGTTCACCCTGGATACTGTAAGTATGGCCCACCCTCACCTTTTGTACCGACACATATCCAAGATCATGCAGATCCTTCTTTGCAGACTCGCCGGCAGCATCGGCGAAATCTTCCTTGACCCAGGTCTCTATCTTCCACTCCATCAGCACAATCCTTTCCAATCAGCTCTTCATATTGAATTCAGAAACCAATGCGTGCACCGGCAGCAACGAACCCGTTCCCTCCGGTCAGACCTCCTTCAAGGTTCAGGTGGATGATGACCAGGCAAAGCTCCACGCCGGCATATAGCCTTCTTGACGAAGGCTTCAGATCCATGCCCCCCGAGTCATCCTCCATTAGCGGATTCACATAATCTACCTCCCAGCTTGCATTGAATTCATGCCAGTCCCAGCCAATGCCTGCATAAGGTGTGATCAGCAGTAGATTCTTTGAAATATCTACATGCAAGCTCAGTGTAGAGAGTTTCAGTTTTGCCCAGGCCTCTGCCGTTGAATCGCTGAAAACGTACATCATCTGGCTGGTTCTGGTATAGGCAAAAGTAAGGGAGACAGCGGGAGCAATCAGGGAATTCCGTAACAGACCCATCCTGATACCGCCACCAAATATGGCTGGCGCCATCTCCGCATATTTTCTGTACTCCCCAACAGTGGGGAACTGACCGAATCTCCCAATCAGGTCAACAGATCCGATCCCTCCCACCAAAGGGTTGGGACTGAACCCCTTTAGAATACCGATCCCCCCGAACAAAAACATGGTCGGAACCACAGCCACCAGGGTCTCACTCGTGTCTGTCGGATTCACAGCCTCTATCCCCACCACGTTCAAGCCCGCCCCCATCTGGAAGTGGGGAAGACCGCCGTGAGTGTTGGCGGACCAGAGCACGCCCCCTGAAATCGCCTGCCCCACCGTCTCCACAAGCGTGTTAAGGAAAATCTTCACCTCAGTCGAATCGAGCCCCTGGCCACTGGAAGAGCAAGGCGTGAAAAGAAGGCACACCAGCGCAATCCCACAAACTAGCCTCATACGTCTCCTCCTATATCAGGTGGTCCTGTACCCACCCCCTATGTAACCCCAACTTCCACATCGCGTCAAGTGCATCTTCATACTCTTTTGTGGTTATTCTCCTGCCCAGCTCAGGATAGGAGTCTGCATTGTAGCACGGAAAATACTGATCCATCAAGCTTATGTAGGTGTTTTTCGAAAGATGTTCGGCTATAAAGGCCAGGACTTCGTAGGAATTGCTCAATCCATTGGGGAGAACAAGATGCCTTATGAGAAGCCCACCGACTGCCACGCCGTCTTCGATCACAAGGTCACCAACCTGGCTGCGCATCTCCTTCAGTGCGGCCCTGTTCACCTCCACATAATCAGGCGCATCAGAGTACTTCGAGGCTTCTTCGTTTCTCCCATATCTTGAGTCTGGCATGTAGATATCAAAGACTCCATCAAGGAGCTTCAGAGCCTCCACAGAATCGTATCCACCAGAGTTGTACACCAGAGGGAGCATCAAGCCCTTTTCAACTGCGGCGGAAAGCCCCTCAAGTATCTGTGGGACCATGTGAGTGGGCGTCACAAAGTTTATGTTATGACATCCTTTCTCCTCCAGCGAAATCATCATGTCTGCCAACTCATCGGAGCTCACCGTTCTACCGTTATGCAACTGACTTATGGGATAGTTCTGGCAGTAGACGCAACTCAGATCGCAGTTCGTGAAAAAAATTGTTCCCGAACCAGAATGACCAGAGATGGGAGGCTCCTCGCCGAAGTGGGGGTTGTAACTGGACACAATGGCATCCTTGCCGGAGTCGCAGTAGCCCAACTCGCCCTTCAGCCTGTTCACACCACACTTCCTGGGACAAAGCCTGCATCCATCGAGAAGAGAAAATGCTTCTTCAACTCTATCTGTTAACTCCTTTCCCACCAGATTGAGATACTTGGGATACTTCATGCTACATTCTTCCCAGTACAGCCTCCGCAGTGTTGGCCGCGTGGAAGTTAATCCGCTCCAGATCCCGTATCAGGTCAAGATGGACTGAGCTCGTATCCAGACTCTCTTTCTTGTCCTTACGCAGTCTATCTATGTGGGCATCATGAAGTCTTGACTGCCTCCGTTCACCTTCGACCCTCCTGTCCAGAGTTTTCCTCGCCAGGTCTCCGTCCCAGGATGAAAAAGAGGTAACAGCCATTCTTAGGCTCTTGGAAACAAACTCATGAAACTCGTTTATCTCTGAGAATCCTTCCTTGGAGAAATAGAATCCAAGTTCTATCTTCTTCTTCGCATAGATCATGAGACTCTTGCTGACAACATCGCCAACACTCTCCAGTTCATCGACTATGTGGAGAAGGGCAACTCCCCTTAGCGACTGATCCTTGGTCAGCTCCTCCTGGGATATCCTTGTCAGATAGGTAGTAATACTTCCGGCCAGCTCATCAACCCTATCATCCTCGGCAACAATCTCTTTTCTCAGGGTGTCGTCATTCCTTCTCAGCACATCTTTCACCTTGGCAAACATGGCCATAACAATGTCGGCCATGCGCATCGCCTCTCTCTGAGCCTGACCTATTGCAAGTGAAGGCGTATCAAGAACCGTGTCGTCAAGGTATCTGGGTTTTCTCCTCAATGTTTCGGGACCTTCTTTGACCAAGGCCTTTATGACCCTCTCATACGGGGAGACTATGGGAAAAAACAGAACTACTGCTGCGAGATTGAGGATGGTGTGAGCGTTCGCAATCTGCCGGGCAGTAGAACCGCCGATAATCGACAAAAGGCCTGTGAAGTATCTGATGAAGACAAAGAAGATGATCACAACCACAAGCTTGAATACTGTGTGGGCCAGAGCCACTCTCCTCCCTTCTGTCGTGGATCTCACTGCTCCCAGCAGGGCGGTTACGGCGCTGCCCAGGTTGGCCCCCAGTACCACTGCAACCGCGCCATTTAAGTCTATTATACCCTCATAGCCAAGCATGATAGCCACACCTATCGGGCCCGCGCTTGAACGGGCAACCGCAGCAAAGAGGGCGGCAAGGATAGCGGTGAGAAGAGGCTTTGTCCCCAAGAATGCGATCGCAACCTTAAACTGCGGACTCGCCTGGAGCGGAGCTACCGCGTCAGCCATGAGTCTCAGGCCAAGGAAGACCATACCCACCCCAAACAGAGTCCTTCCTAAGTAGACATAGGGCTGCCTCAACGACATGAGCAGGAACCCGAGTGCCACCAAAAGGGGCGCAAAACTGGTCACTCTGAAGGCGATTACCTGTATGGTCAGTGTGGTCCCAACTTCCGCCCCAAGGATGAGGCCAAGAGACTGAGAGAGGTTGACAAGCCCGGCATTTGCAAAGCTCATGAGCATGGCCACTGTCGCAGAGGAGGATTGGACCAGAATGGTGAGAAGGGCACCCACCAAAATTCCCATAGCCTTCCGCTCGCTGAGGGAAAATATCATATGGCGAAGCCTGCCTCCGGCAGCCCTGTTCAAAGCCCTCCCCACAAAGTTCAGCCCGAACAGAAATAGCGAGAGACCCCCGACCAGGCCGAACACGCTGAAGGCCGGCCAGCCCTTCCGCATTCCTCTTATAGTGAAGTTGATATGAGATTCCTGGCCGGCAATTCTTGCCGTCAGATGATAATAACCCGGTTCTGCCCCCAGCCTCACATGTGTTTTTGCGTAGCCGTACCCATCTGTCAGAACTGTATCCTGTGCTACCCTTGCGCGTACCCCTTTGTGGATGTTCCCTTCCGGCTCCCCCACAACAGAAAAGACGATGGGAACGGACCGAGCTGGCAGACCATCAGGCCCTCTAACAGAAACGATAATGGGCTGGGCTGCCTGGTGTTTCACCGTTGCAAGTTGATCATCGCCTGAAATATCTCTTCCGAAGGTATCGTGCGCTTTGGATATGCTCAGTTTCAGGGGGATCCCCTCTTGGGCGTAGGAAGTCGGCGAAGCAAGAATTGCGAACGCCAGGAATGCGCCTATAGTCACGCCTTTCTTCATGCACACGGACTATAGAAAAGAGATATTCAAAAGTCAACTGTAACTTTGCGTTTGATTTGTCGCAACCCTGTGCGCAGGAAAGTCGAAATTAGACCTTCGACCTTTGTTTCCAGATGATCCTGTTCATTTTTCCAGGAACCTGCTCACATAGCGTTCTACGGTTCTGACGGTCGCCCTCAATTCATCAGCTGCTTCCTGCTTAGATATCCTCTCTTTCAACAGATCCTTGATCAAAAAGACCCTCTTTTCCGTTCTCGTTTCCATCTCCCCACCCCCTTTTCCGGAGGTGAGGATACCGACATTTCAAATGCAAGGAAACAACGACAATTTTAATGCTACTCAACAGTCAACTTTTTTCTTGACTCGCACTTAGCCCAAAGTTATATTCTCTAATGTGAGCGGGGAAATGGACTAAGTAATGAGGCTTGTCGATCATCTTCGGAGTGAATTGATAGAGTTGGATCTCCAATCCCGCACCAAAAATGAAGTGCTCAGGGAGCTATCGGATCTCCTTCCCATAGATGAAAAATCAAAAGAGATGCTCATCGAGACGCTCAAGAAAAGAGAGGAACTTGGCTCGACAGGTGTTTCAAGAGGTATAGCAATCCCTCACTGTCGTTCCCTTCTGGTGAAAAAGCTGTATGTGATCCTTGGCCGTTCCAAGAAGGGGATAGATTTCAAGTCCTTAGACGGAAAGCCTGTGTATATTTTCTTTCTGATCGTTGCTCCTCCCCAGGAACCATCTAACCAGTACCTCATAGCCCTGGGCAAGGTTGCCCAAATGGCCAGAGAGCTTTCAAAGAAGAAAGAGATTCTCGAAATAGAAGACAAACAACAATTCTTGAGGTTTCTCTCCAAACTTGATACGGGGTAGGAGTCTCTCCTCCGTGCAGGTCAGGACATGCACCAGCAGCTCGAGCTTTTGATAATGCTTCATGACGTAGATCTTCTTCTGAAGGAGTCCCAGGACGCAAAGACTTCAAGCCAATTGAAGAAGATCGGCTTCAAGATGGGCAAGCCGACAAAGAAGATAGAGGCAGCAAGAAAGAAGTTGCTTGAAGAGCTTGACAAAGATATCGTCGAAAGATACAGGCGACTGATGAAAAGGTATGATAGGGCCGTGGCTCCCGTTCTGGACGGAATATGCTATGGATGCTACCAGGTCATGCCCATTGCCCTAGCCACTGACAAAGACAGAAACAAGAAAATTTGTCTCTGTCCCAACTGCGGCCGATTTCTATATTGGATTGACAAATAACCTTTCACACTTCCACCCACCACTCCTTCGAAATTCCCATCTACCCCCAGCAACACCTTCGAAAATAGAAATTCCGCACCACTCCACACTCAGCCTTCGAAATTCCTCTCAACTCCTCCCCACACATTCGAAATTGCGAAATTAGAAAACGAAAAAGGCCCCGCCCGCCTGTTGGCGGGATGAGGCATTTTTCGTCGTGTTTACTCTTTCTCAATAAGACCCAGCGGCAGCGAAGGTCGAATTATAGAAAGAGTTAATCCTGAGCAGCCGCAGGCTGTCGAAGGGAGGCGTCAGCCGAAGGATCTGCTTTTCGCCGGGCCAACAATCCCACTTCTCATTGCACCTCGACAGGCTCCTTTCGGATAGCCTCCCCTCGACTTCTCTCGGGACAAGCAGGACAGACGGCATAAACTCGCAGACCGTGGGACGCGAAGCAATGTCAACCCTACCTGCCCCCAGCCGCACCTTCGAAAATAGAAAATCAAAGACGAACGACCCGCAGTGGCACAGCGAAAAAAAACGGACTGTCATTGCGAGACTCGCGGAGCGAGTCGAAGCACCCATTAAAAGGCACCTTGTC
>SOJN01000144.1 GCA_004376575.1 candidate division TA06 bacterium
CTTGCCCATCTCGAAGATCAGGCGCAGCATCCCCTCTTCCTCTGAAGGAGAGTTGTCGCTCTTCCTGAGAGCTCCAAGCGCAATATCGAAATACTCTGAAGGTCTCTTGGGTAGAGGGGCGAAATCATCGTCCACCCCCACAGAACAGGTAGCCTTGAGGACAGAGAGCATGTCATTGACAGAACACTTCCCCAGCCCATCGCCGGAACCAGAACCGCACGGAGCGCCATGTACAGCTGACCAGATCCTCTCGGTGAGGTTAGCCAGCTCATCCCTAAGAAGCTTTTGTTTTTTCAATGGTTATCCCTCCACCTCTAATGATCTGAAAGCGCATAACGTGAGAAATGGTCAATCTGGGCTGTGACAGTCTTCTTCTTAGTATCCACTTTGGCGTGAGTGTCAATCCAAGTATTCGTCTCATAATCGACAAAGTAGATGGTCAGGTCCTCCTCGTTCATGTCACCAAGGTCAAGGCGCTTATATGATATCTTGAATTCAACTGCCTTGTTGAACACAAGCCCCTCAGGACCAAGGTCTATCACCGCAATTCCGGGCCATGGCTCACACATCGATATCTCCGTGTCGTTGCTAAGTGCATTCTTTGGAATCTTTATAGAGTACATGTTGAGCTTTAGCTTTCTGCCTTTATCTGCCTTGATCATTTTTTCTATGCAGTGAGGCCCCAGCGTATTATCCTGGTAGCGGAGAAACCGTATACTCTCCACCCCAGTTCTGGGGCTTGAAGGAAGTGCCAACTTGCCGCAGCCAGATACTACAAAACCTATGGCGACGACCCCGATCAGCACTACCGCTGGCCTTTTCACCATCGAAGTCATACTACCACTCCTTTCAGCAGGCAGTCAAAGACATTGGAAAACCTAGTTCTTAGGCCTCCTTTCTGCCTGGTCTGTACTTGAACAACTGGTTGAAGGCAGATAAACGAGTTTACTCGTGCCCGCAACCAGAAGTTTTTTGACCTCCTTCCCTCATGTTGTACAGCCGAAAACGGAAGATCAAGCACGGCTGACCATACCCTCTCCACGAGATTAGTCAACTCATCTCTAGAAAGCTTCTGCTTCTTCAACGTCTATTCCTCCAAAAAGCTGTGTAAACCGTCTCTTTTAACGATCATGACTGAGATGATGACTCTTATGATCTGAAAGCGCATAACGAGAGAAATGGTCAATCTGAGCTGTGACAGTCTTCTTCTCAGTATTCACTTTAGCGTGAGTGTCAATCCATCTATTCGTCCTATAGTCGACATAGTAGATGGTCAGGTTTTCCTCGTTCACGTCACCAAGCTCAACGCGCTTATATGAAATCGTCAATTCGACTTGCTTTTCCTGCTTTCTGAACACGAGCCCGTGAGGACCAAGGTCTACCACTACAAGTCCAGGCCATGGCTCACTCATCGATATCCACGTGTCCCTCTTGAGCGCCTTCTTTGGAATCCTCAGAGAATACATTCTGTTGAGCTTTAGCCTTCCGCCTATCTTTGCCTTGATCAGTTTCTCAACGTAACCCCCACCCAAGGCGTTGTCTTCGTAGCGGAGAAACCGTATGTTCTCTACCCCCGTTCTGGGGCTTGAAGGAAGTGCCAACTTGCCGCAGCCAGATACTACAAAACCTATGGCGACAACTCCAATAAGCGCTGCTCCCAACTTTCTTCCTGGCGAAGACATGCTATATCACTCCTTTCATCAGGTAGTTAAAGACATTGAAAATGCTTTGTTCTTATCGTCAGCTTTCCTCTTTTTCCGGCCCCTGTTTGAACCACTGATTGAATGAAGACAATAGAGCTTGATACTGCTTGCGATTAAAAGGTCCAATCTCCTTTCATCAAGTTGTACAACCAAAAAAGGATGACATATTCCACAGTTCTAAAATGTCAGTCGTCTGGACTTTTTCTCCATCCTTTTCGCTCACAGCCTTATAGATCTTCTTTATTAGCATCACAAACTGTTCGACTATTTCCGGATCAAAGAACGTACCAGACTCTGCCATGATAATTCCTATGCTTTCTTCCTGACTCCTCGCAGGCCGGTACGACCTGCGTGAGGTCATTGCATCAAAAACATCTGCAACTGCAATAATTCTCGCCCCGAGCGGTATGCCGTAACCACGAAGACCATCAGGATATCCTCTCCCGTCAAACCTCTCATGATGGTGCCTCACAAGGGGCTTAACACTCCAGGGGAAATCTACAGACTGCATAATCCTTAGGCCCAGTTCAGGGTGCTTCTTTATGAGTCCATACTCAAAATCAGTCAGTTTTGAGGGCTTTCTGAGTATCTTGGTTGATATCTTTATCTTTCCGACATCGTGCAGATAAGCAGCGGTTATGATACCTTTCTTCTCCTCTTCACTCACACCAAGCCTGTTGGCCAGCGCAAGCGCGTACATTGCCACCCTCCCCGAATGGCCAAGCGTGTATGGATCCTTGAGCTCCACATCGGAAGCGATTTCCTTAATGATCGAAAGATAGAGCCTCTCCAGCTCGTATATCTCTTTGTTTAAACCCGTGATGTCTCTTTTGGCTCTTAGCTCTTCAAAAATATCCAGGGACTTAGAGAGCATCTGGAGGGTCTTCTTGCTCTTCCCCTGCCGCTTATATGTGAGACCGAGTTCCCGATAGGCCTCAGCCATTCCCAGCGGGCTCTTGTATTCCTGATTCAGCTTCAGGCAGTCCCTGAGAAACTCCTCAGCATGCTTCCAGTCACCGGTCTCTCTGCTTATCAGGCCTTGGAGCTTGTATGCCTCTGCCAACCCGAGCATATCACCCACGGTCTCTGTTATCCTCAGTGCTCTTTCCGCGTAATTCCTGGCCTCAGGTATGTCCATCAGATCAAGATGGAGCTCAGCCTTGTTAAGATAAGTTATGGAAGTGAGCGACACCTCACCAATCTCTCTGGATATCTCAAGACTCTTCTCATAATATTCCCTTGCCCGTGCAAGATCGCCTTTGTCCGCAAAGGTCATACCCAGGTTATGGTACGTTTCAGCAAGTCCCCTGGGGTTGCCCAGCCTCTCGAACCTCGGAATCGATTCTTGATAGTGAACGATAGCTTTATTGAGATTACCCCTTGCGCAGGCAAGTGCTCCCAGATTGTTGTTTATCTCTCCCATCAGCTGAACATCATCCAGTTCTTCAGCAATTTCCAAACCTTTGTGATAGTAGTCCTCAGCCTTTTCCCACTTTCCCTTCTCGAACAGGACTATGGCGATTTGGTTGTAGACTGACGCTTCGCCTTCACAGTTTTCACAGTTCTCGTATATCTTGAGGCTTTTCTGGTATGCTTCCAGGGCGCCGTCCCAATCATCCCTCCTCCTCAGTATTCGGCCAATCTGTACAAGGATCTCAGCCTGCCTTTTGTGAAGAGAATCTCGTTGGGCAACTTCCAGAGCCCTGGAATAGCAGTCTAATGACCTATCCCAGTCTCCCTCAGTGTACCGTTCGGTCCCCTCCTCAAACAGCTCGTCTAGCGAGCACTTCTCTGAAACCCTTTGTTCTAATGTCGTCCTCATTCTCTTCTAGAAGCCGTAGCCTCCTCCTTCACTTCAGCAAGATAGCTCTTCACCTT
>SOJN01000145.1 GCA_004376575.1 candidate division TA06 bacterium
GACAAGGTGCCTTTTAATGGGTGCTTCGACTCGCTCCGCGAGTCTCGCAATGACACTTTTCTTTCTTTTGTGTGGGGCAGGGGCAGTGCACAGCAGATGCCGACTCCAACCTCGCTAGGACGTAAAACTACTGGCACGAAACTACGAAATCGCCGGACCTACGTTGGCACAAGCCTATATGCTCATGTGGTCACCCGCTCATGTTCTCATATGGCCACATGTTCATATGAGCATGTGAGCGAATGAAGGAGTCTCGGTTCGCTCAGGATCCCAACCATTGGAATGTGTATATTTCGGTCAATTGTCAACATGTCGAGGGGTGCACACCAAGTAGGTACGCGGTGTCCAGAGCCCCACTCACTCTATCCGGTAATCCGGCATCATACGCCCAAGAAGGCGGTGATGGGGATTAGTGCGGTCCTGCGGTCGAGTGCAATGCTCTCATCCCCAGGATACAGGACGAGCGCTAATCTCACCGACGAGCCAAGGTCTTCTGCGCATGCGTGGAGCGAGGCTATGGTTCTTCTGCCCACCTTCTGGCTCCACGTAACCTGTATGGCTATCAGCTCTCCACCTTTCTCGATGAGAAAGTCGACCTCTTTTCTATCAACGGTGCGCCAGAACCATAGTCTCGTTCCTGGACTGGAAACGGAAATCAGCTTCAGCAGCTCACTGGCAACCCACGTTTCAAATATAGCCCCGACTTTGTTCTGTCTCTCAAGTACAGACCAACTATCTATGCCCATCAAATGACACGCCATTCCTGTGTCGGTAAGATGCAGTTTGGGACTCTTTATGAGCCGCTTGCCGATATTCGCATAGTACGGTCGCAATAGGAAGATCTGGTAAGTCGTTTCCAAAAGACCCAGGTGCCTTCGCACCGTGGTATAGGGGAGACCCAGGTCCTGCGACATACTGGAGTAATTCAGAAGCTGAGATGTGCGTGACGCTGACATCGAGAGAAGCCTGTTGAAATCGGGAAGATTCCCGAGGTGTGTAATGTCGCGGACATCTCGCTCGAGGTAAGTCTGCCTGTATCCGTCAAACCACGTAGATCGAGACGACTTCGAGCCCATAAGCGATGGGACTGGATATCCTCCCGCAAGGATTCTTGCTTTGATTTCTTTGTAGCTGGGTACGGGAGATTTGCTGGGCAAAGCAGAGATGAATTCGCTCGGTCGTGTTGTCCGAAAGAGATGAGGCAAGGTATCTGGTTGTTTCTTCTTGAGGAGTTCAGCCCAAGAGAATGGATAGAGGTTGAGAAGAGCTACCCTACCAGCAAGCGTTTCTGAAACTGTTTTCAGGGTCATTATGTTTGCTGATCCGGTAAGGATGTATTGGCCAGGTTTCCTGTTGTTATCGACACGAAGCTTAATGGCTCGCAGAAGATCTGGCGCTTTTTGGACTTCGTCGATGATGAGTGGCGCGGGATTCTCGGAGAGGAACCCGTCGGGATCTCGTAGTGCGGCCTCCAATGTGGCAAGTGTATCTAGTGTTGCGTACTTCGCTGGCCACTTGCTTGAGGCCATAGCTCGGACGAGGGTGGTCTTACCCACCTGTCTGGCTCCGGTCACCAGCACTATCGGAAATTCCCGTAGGGAGTCTAGGAGTCTGTTTTCCAGGAAT
This sequence comes from candidate division TA06 bacterium, assembly GCA_004376575.1. Classification (NCBI taxonomy): domain Bacteria; species candidate division TA06 bacterium. The sequence goes on from SOJN01000145.1 coordinate 1,627, forward strand.
CGCCGCAGCATGGATAAATATTATCCATACAATGGCTAATTGTCAAGAAGAAAATCGCACCTGATGTCTCGTGGGCGTCGGACCCTGGAAATTACATTAGGGCCATTTGACCCCTGATTGGGGACGCCGCCCGGGCCGTTTCACGGGCTCACCATGCGGATGTTCTTGGTGGATCACGGGTCCTTTTTGTAGGTTGTGCCCCATTTTAGGTCCTCACTGATGGCATGCCCAGTGATTTCGACATTACAGCTATCGTGTTCCTTACACCATGCTTCACATTTTTCAGCCCATTCTCTATCGCTGTAAAGAAACTTGCATTCTTCACATTGGAAATATAGTTTCCCGTTCTTCTCTATTTCCCTGGCGATCTTGCACCCTCCTTAGTCTAGACCACGTGGGCCCAGTGTAAATCCAAATGTCAGAACCATGCATCGGGGCTTCAGGGTTTTTGCACGCCCAGTCCTGCAGCTCTAAGCCTAGCCTCGTCCGGGCCGCGATCAGCACAGCATTCTGCGAGCCTGCCGTCTATCACAACAGCGGGAACCGAGTGAATGCCCAGGGCCCTGGCCCTGCTTGCCACCTCCGGGTCCTTCATATCCCAAATGGTGACTTCGCAGGATGAACAGGCGATCCGGTTGACCAGTTCGATTGTCTCCTCGCACGCGGGACATCCAGCGCTGAAGACCTCAACCTTGCGTTTGCTGCCCATACTTATTACCTCCTTTTTCCTCCAGGATTCAGATGACCACGACTACATCTCAGAATCAAGCGCCTCCAGTATCGGGCATTCGGTCACAGGACCCCGTCCTGTGCAGGTGACTGCCAGTTTCACGAGAGCCTTCTTCATCTTCTGAAGAGTCTTGATCCTTTCCTCAATATCGGCAATCTTGGCCTCGGCATGCATTTTGACGTCGCCACAAGTAGTATGAGGATCAACTCGCAAAGAGAAAAGTTCTGAGATTTCCTCAAGGGAGAACCCCAGTTCTTTTGCGCGCTTGATGAACTGGAGGCGCGCGACATCGTCCTGCGAGTACTGCCGGTAGCCAGACTCTCTCCGAGTCGGCTCGGGCATAAGCCCTCGTCGTTCATAGTAGCGAACAGTCTCAATGTTCACATGTGCCCTTTTGGCCAACTGACCTATTGTCAAGTTTTCCACTTTTCCACCCCCATACACAGTATAACCCTGTACCTAGGTACGGGGTCAAGGATTTTTTGCATTTTTCTCGCGCCAGTACGGCGCCGGCAGCTCCACGGATTCACATTTCGACGGGGAGCAACCTGAGTTTTGCGGATTTGTACGGAGGTGGTTTTGGTGGTCGTTCCCGATTTCATGTCTGGCGGCTTGCCCAAGGTTTCAAAGCATCACGTCTGCTCGGGGCTTGCGGGCTCCAGTCAAGACGGAGTGCCGAACAGGCAGATGGCGCGGTGGCAGGCTGCTCACAAAAAGCCTTCAATTATATGAAGTCAGGACCTGCGTACGCATTGTTTTCTAAACAACGTATCACGCTAGATCCTTCTTCATTCTCTCGAACTCGTCTTTGGTAATCTCTCCACTGGCGTACCGTTTCTTTAGAATGTCTAAAGGTGTTTCATTGAACGAGGATCCAGAAGTGCTTTTCTTTTCGTTTCTCAAAACGAGATAGACCACCAAGCCGACTATCGCAAGAAAGATAATCCACATGAACATGCCTCCATACCAATTGTTCATCATGCCCCATCCCTGGCCAAAATCCATCATGCCCCAGCTCCTTCCCGAAAAATCCTTTGACCGCGGCGCTACTGGAGCTCTCAGTGCATCCTAGATGCCAGTAGCCATGAAACCTCTGACATACGCTTCTAGCAGCAGTGAGAGCTCGCGTTACCCACGGATTCCCTGTTCATGTATTTCATGGGATCATTTTCAAATTTCTCTTTACACCCCACGCAACAGAAATAGAATGTCTTTCCCATGTGCTCAACCGGTCCTACAGCAGTGTCTTTGTCTATCTCCATGAGACAGACCGGGTCCATAACCTTCTCTGTCATGATTAATCACCTCCATTCTACTGTGTTTGCTGACTGCAATTTCCACTGTTGCACCTGCCAATTTTTTGCGGACACCAAATCTTATATAAAAGTAGAGTCCAAGTTGAAATCCAAAACCAATGGCCAACAAGGAAATCCAAAACCACAGATCCAGGAACTGTTCGAGGGCATAAGTGAAAGAATTGACCAGAGTAAGAATTCCAAAATATATTGTGAAGAGCACTGTTGCTCCACCTGTACCGATAATTATTGGCTTATTGTTTCTCATATCTAAACCCCCCTTCCGGGGAGATCTCCCTTAGCATCCGAGTCAGCTTTTGCTGGTTCATCCAAAGCAGTAATTGCGTTTTTCCCAGAGGAATCTGTGGCAGTTTCACAGGCCAAAATTCCCCTGATGCTTGTTGGGCAATCAGTGTTCACGATGATTCTTTCCCCTTGAGATTCTTCATGAGATTCAATATTCAACACGACGTCAATCTTCTTCTTAGCCTTTCAAATCATTAAGCTTCTTTCTGAGAAGCTCTTCTTTGACTCCACCAGTAAATTCCAGTTTTCCGTTTATGACTATACCGGGGGCAGACATGAGCATGTACTTCTGAGAGACTTCCGGATGTTCCGTTACATCGATGATCTCAACTTTCATCTCTGGGAAATCGTCCTGTATCTTTTCTACGGTCTCTTTTGCGGATGCACAGTGAGTGCATCCTGGCATTGTCAAAACCTCAACCTTTATCATCTGATTTTCCTCCCTTCTTTTCTCTTTTTCTTTTGAAAAAGAACCATCCTATCGGAACTACTATGAATGCCGCCATCGTTGAAAGGGCATACTTCGATGTCCGTCTGGCCATCTCAAAGACACCTCTCCCTTCTGAAATCCCGACGCCGCATTCGTCACAAATATTATCAACGCCTTCAAATGAGCCTTCCTCCAGCACCTTCCTGCAGAAACAGGCTCCGCCCTCCCACAGATTGTTTGTAAGGCATTCCGTGCACGGCGGTTCTATACAGCACTCGTATTCAGCCACTCCGCCTGCCTTTGCAAACAGAGCGTCCCATCCTCCGTGAAGGCCTGTCGCCAGAAGCCAGTGGTGACCGTATATGCCGATGGTTAGTATTACTGCGCCAATACCTACCAGGAACCAGCCGGTGAGCCTCCCTATCGCCAACCTCCGCTTCACGAGGGCCTGAGTTGCGTTCACCCCGATGATACCCAGTATGGCAAGGAATATTAGGGGGGTTGCCCTTCCCAAGCCGTGAATGGCCCCTAAGATAGACGCCGTCGCGGCTTCCCCCACTGTAGCGATATAAGTCAGCATCACGTAGAACGCGGGGTTAGGGCAGGCAACCCCCGCATTGCCCAGAAAGAGGCCCATAAAGAGGGCCTTAAGGTAGTCCTGCCTCTCGACTATGATCCGTGGTATCCCCCGGCCGAAAGTTGGCAATGTGAACTTGATGAGGGCAAGTTCCGAAAGCCCGAAGAGAAGGGCTGCCGTTCCCGCAACCACGTACATGATGGTCGTTGCCCTGTCCATGCCGAAATATGAACCTGCCAAGGCTATGACCACCGCATAGACTGTTATAGTAACTGTCAGTCCAAGGCCGAAAAGAAGGGCCATGAGGAAACCCTTCTTGTAGCCCTTCCCCATGCTCATCGGCACTATCACGAAGACCAGCGGAAATGTACAGGGGAGGGTAATCATAGATAACCCGGCGGCGTATGAGAGTCCGGCGGTTACGGTTGTGGCAGGATTCGTTGCCAGATAGACCATGCCGAGGACAAAGACGGAAAAGAGGATAAAGGCAAGAATGACGAGTCTTGACCTAATTCTCTTTTCATTTTCGGATAGTTCGATTTGGTCTTTCATAGGCTTGGCTCGTTCCTCAATAGGTTCGCAAACCTTGTCTTCTTTTCATCAGCTTTTGAAGTAGCAGTGTTTCGTACTACAATCGTTTCTTAAACAAAATTCATGCCAACAATATGACCCTTGAGGTAATGTGTTTGTGAGAAACATCTTATCTCGGGAAGTCGCAGGAGCACTGCGACTTCCTCATCTGCTGATATGGAGAATATCGAACATGTAGTTGAATACTATTCCACATGGTGAGGGCAGACTCTTTGATCCGACTCAGGGCAGGCAGCTTCTTTTCTGATGGGGATCAGGGAGAAGGAGATTCTACTCCGTTGGCTCAAGCCAACGAAGCACGAAATATGCCTCATGCCATCTAACGATGGCTTGGACCTATTTCGTTCGCCAGGCCGAAGAGAAGGCTGTAAGTAATTTGTACTTTGTAATTCCCTCATGGGGCACCAAGCGTGAAGCACTGAATGCCGCCTACCGTACTTTGTACCTTGCTCTTTGCATTTCGTACTTTGTCGAAAAGTCTCCACGTGCCTGTGGAATATTCTCCGAATATGCAGAGAACAAGGTGTTTCCCTCGTTCACCTTCGATGAGCTAATAACCTATATCGTAAAACGTTAGCTGAAAAGAGGAGTTTATGGCACGAATCTTGTCTAAGTCTGAAGACGAAAGGGAAAGGTCCCGGCAATTCGAGCCGGATTGAGGAGGGGAGTCATGCATGGAGAGGAATTGGGTGGTTATGCTTACGGCATGTGGTTTGCAGTCACTCTTAACGTTTTTCTTTTTCTCTTTTTCGCCATAGGCTTCATTAGACCGAAGAGGAAATTTGAGTGGCGTTCGATGGGTGTTTTTGCTGGTTTCATTTTTGCGTTGTTTACGGAAATGTATGGTTTTCCCCTTACTATCTATCTTCTTTCAATATGGATGGGTAAGTCTTATCCTGTTCTTGATCCGTTTTCCCATTCGAGTGGGCACTTGGTTCTGGTGTTCTTAGGGTTGGCTCATTCTCACCGAGCGTTAATCATTCTCCATGTGATTAGCAATGGGATAATATTCTTCGGCTTCTATCTTTTGTACAAAGGGTGGAGGTTGATACAACGTGCACAAGGGGAGAAGCTGGTCACAATAGGAGTGCATTCCCGGGTAAGACATCCTCAATACAGCGGTCTATTCCTGGTGACAATCGGATTTCTCATTCAATGGCCGTCCCTGACTACACTGATCATGTGGCCAATACTAATATTTGCCTATTACAGGTTAGCAACAAGAGAGGAAAGGGATTTGGAAAAACAATTTGGTGAGGAATTCGCTGACTACAAGAGAAGAGTTCCAGCTTTTGTGCCTCGTTTAGGAAAATGAGGAGCTTCTGCTTGAAAGATACATCATGGTTCTGAGTACGCGCAAGATGAAGGCTAAGAAGAGCCGAGAAAGTAGTCAGGTCTCTTGAGACTAGTTCGTTCAAAGGAGGTGAAATAATATGCACTTCGATCCAGCTTGCGGCCGTCGGATGAATCCCAATAGGGCTTATACAAAAATCAAGTACGAGGGAGAAGTCTATTATCTGTGCTGTCCGCTGTGCCAATCCACCTTCGAAAAGGATCCAGAAAACTATATTTCCGACCCCCATAGAAACAAGAAGCGGAAGAAAGGGCACTGACAGTCGTCCTGCGCTAACATACTCTCGGCACTATGTCCTGCATTTCGAGTTGCCCCACCCACAGCTCGGTCCTCCGAGCCGGTTTTCTTCTATTCCTTGCGCTCCGTGCTTTATAATTTGTGGAATGTAGAAAAGTCTACAGGCAATTGTAGAATGTTCTCCAAATACATCGAAAAAGAGACATGCACCACATACCCATTGTGTAACGTAAGCCTCTGTTTCGTAAAGCCTTATCTGACCAGGCTCTGGTCTGGCACAGATCTTGCCATGAAAAGTGTCGGAGATTACGAAGTTACTAGTGGTGAGGAAGGCAGTTGAGTTCCGAATTGGAGACTAAAGAGTGAAGGGAGGTGTTTGAAATGAAGCGGCTAGGTCTTTTCGCGCTGGTGTTGCTGCTCGGCGTTGCTTTGGCGAACATAGGCACGAGTCATCAAGGATCGGGCAGGCAAGGTATGCCTATGATGGGCTCTGGGATGATGGGGCAAGGCACGATGGGCTCCGGAATGATGATGGGAAGCGGCATGATGTGTTCGCGAATGATGATGCAAGGCAACTCGGGGTGCCCCATGATGATGGGTCTCGGGATGAGCGCTGATTTCTACCTGTCCTACGATGAAGAAATCGGGCTTTCCAAAGATCAGGTGACATCGTTAAAAGCTCTCAGAGATTCATATGGGAAACAAGCCATAGCATTGAACGCGGACCTGCAGAAGGTCATGCTCGAGCTGCGAAATATTCTGAATGAAGATGACGTGGACCTCTCTCAAGCCAAGGCGATAAACAAGCGGATTGAGAGCATACAGACCGACTTGAGGCTCAAGAATATCGAGGCCTCTGTGAAAGCAAAGAGAGTGCTGACAAGAGAACAGCTTAAGAAGGTCAGGTCTATGCGGATGTCCTACTCCGAAGAAGAAGAAGGTTGCCGTGGAATGATGATGAGATAGATGCCAGTGATATGGTGACCCCTGGGCGAGCCCCGCCCTCTACTGCTGTGGACTATAAGCCGGGCACGAAGACTGAAGGCATAGGGGGCGGGGCCATCAGTGACTTTATGATGTGAGGCAGGAGTTTGGAGGTGAGAAATCATGGCAAATCCACTGAAAACAATCGGCCGGTGGTGGCGGGACTATCTGAAGAGGCTTGCGCAGGTCAACCAGGAGGAATTCGGCGGACGTCCTCCCAGTTGCTGCGATCCGAAGCCTGTTCGCGAACTCGGTACTCACAGGCAAAACCAACAAAGAACCCAGAGGTAAGTAGCTGATTCGGCACGAGACGCGGAGCTGGAGCTTCAGGTCATGCTCACATCAGGAGAATCAGTAAAGGGTAAACCAAGGAAAGGATTGCGTTCCAATTACCTCTTACGCAGCGTGCATCTCAAGGTACTGGAATAGTGAAAGCCGTATTGCGACAGCTGAGCTTTCTTGGTCTTAAGTACTGAATTCTGAAGGAGGCAATCATGATTATTGGGTTTTCTGTTCTCAGGTTTCTCCACATCCTGGGAGTGGTCTTCATGGCATGGCCCCTCTACGCGCTAATCAGCGTGAACGAGCGGGGCAGGCTCGGGGCTCCACTGGGGAGCGATGCAGACACATACATGGAGAACATCATTAAGGGCCAGGCACGACGTTGCTACATTTTTCAACTTACTGTCGGCGCAACTGGACTTGGCCTGCTCATGATCAATGGAATGGGGCTGACAGCTATCCTCTCTAGCTGGGTCCTCACGTCCAAGACCATTCTGCTAATAGGAGTTATTTCTCTTCTTTCCTATGTTCACTTATCTCTCCAGCCCCGGATTGACACACTTTTTTCAGGGCTGGACAGCTCAGGTCAAAACATTCCGGATGAGACCAGGTCAAAGATCAGTTCTCTCCGAGTAAGACGGAAACAATTGGCAGGCTTGTGCCTCTTTCTTGTGATTACACTCATAATTCTGGGTGTACAGGTATTCGAACCTTTCAATCCTCTACTTACCCTTGTATTATTGGTACTTGGGGCGATCTTCGCCTGGCGCGCATACAGGGGTCCTATCAAGTATGGGTGGATCTAGAGACATACGATATGTCCGAGCAAAGGGGGAAACTGCAATGGGTATTAACAATGTAGAAGTCTCGGAACTGAAGAAATTCGCCGAGGAGGCGGAAGTCAATCCGGAGTTAGCAAAAAAATCGAAGCAGGTCGAAGGGGAATGGGTGTTCGATGAGAACAAGCCTCAGTTTAGAGCCACCTTGGCGTTCAAAGAGGGCGAACGCATCGTGGAGTCTGACTTTGCCCCCTTCATGGGCGGACACGGTCTTGCCCCGGATGCAGTTCAGTACTGCCTGTACGGGTTGGCTGCTTGCTTTGCAGGAACGTTTGTCAATCTGGCCGCAATGGAGAGAGTAGATCTCAAGTCTCTGAAAATCAGTGTCAGGAACCAGATGGATCTAACCCGCACTCTTGGTCTTTCTAAAAACCCTATCGTTCAAGGAGTGGAAGTGGTGCTCAAGGTCAAGACCGATGCGCCCAGGGAGAAGGTGGAGGAGTTGGAGGCCCTGGCTAGAGAGCGGTGTCCTGGCGTGTACTGTCTGACTGAGCCGATCTCCCTCAAGAGCATCATAGAACAAGAAGGGCCATAGCAACGGCTGGACGAGCATGAAAAGTTGGTGCCTGCCTCCTGAGGTGTAGGATAGTACGCACCTTCCTGTAGGATATTCTCCATATCCGGATCAATGAAGTTATCGTGTAGTCTCAACTCATAAGAGGCAAGTGTATTCAGCAGTATGTATTATCTCATGTAGCCAAAACGTGGCACGGAACTTGTTACTGTGGGGGCATTGACGGCTTGAATCTGATATGATGGAGAAATTATATGGTGAAATGCACAGTATGCAAGAGAGAAATTGTTGGCTCCGCGCCGATATTGGTGAGCATCAACGGGACCTCGTATCCGCTGTGTTCTTCATTGTGCCACAGCAGATTTGAGAAAGAACCTAGAAAGTTTATTGAGAAAAGGGGGGAAGAGAAATCGTGGCTGGGCAGACGAAGAAAGCAATAGTAAGTTTTCTCTTTCTGACAATTGTATCGGTGACTTCAGTGGCTTCGGCTGATGCGAAGGACGCTAAGTATGTGAGTGTTAATCAATTGATTGAAGAAGCTCTTGTCAACAATCCGGATTTGGCTGCGGCTCGAGGCCAATGGGAAGCGGCCAGTGCAAGGGTGTTGCCAGCCGGTCTACCCCCAAACCCCACACTTGGGCTTGGGTACGGAATGATTCCCAGGGATGATTTCGCTCTTGGCAATGCTGGAATGAGAACTGTCTCAGTATCGCAGAAGATCCCATTTCCCGGGAAACTCTATTCAAATAATCGGAAAGCCTCGCACATAGCTGGTGTTGCCGGTCAAATTTTCAGAGTGAAAGAGAGAGAAATAGTCAAGCGCGTGAAAGATACTTACTACGATCTCTACGCCATTCACGAGTCGATTCGCATAACTGAAGAAGTGCAAGCTCTTCTCAGGAGTCTGGCCCGAATTGCTGAAACTAAGTATGCTGTGGGCAAGAGTGTTGCAGGGGATGTGCTGAAGGCGCACGTGGGACTCGCAAGGATTGAGAACGATCTCATAACATTTGAGGAAAAAATGGTGACCCAGAAAGCCAGGATGAATGCGCTTCTTGACCGTCCAATCGGAAAAAGCCCTGGTGTGCCGGAAAGGCCGCTTTTGAAACCGCTGAGCGCAACTCTTGAGGAACTGAACTCTCTTGCTCTTTCCAATAGACCCCAGTTGCTCGCCACGAAAGAGATGGCCAGGGCTGCTTCTTCCGCACACCTAACATCTAAGATGGACTATCTTCCCGACTTCATGCTTACCGTAAAACAGCAGGACGTGGACGTGGGGATGGACACCTGGGAAGTCATGTTCTCGGCCGAAATTCCACTGTGGATGCTGTTTAAAGAGAACAAAAGACTACAGGAGACCGGGGCAAGATTGGCAAGCGCTCAGGCTTCTGTTCAAGATGCCACAAATAGCGCTCTCTCTGCTGTGGAATCGACCTATGCCAGATACGAGAGGGCCAGAAAGACCCTCGAATTATATGAGACAGGGATTCTTCCGCAGGCCGAGATGTCGCTTGAGTCTGCGCAGGCTGCCTATGTGAATGATACTCGAGACTTTCTCTCCCTGCTGGACAGCGAGCGGAGTCTTCTGAAGTTCAGGCTTGAATACGCGAGGGCACAGGCTGACTATGAAAAATCAATTGCTGAACTTGAAGTGGTCGTCGGTATCGACCTGCCACGACAATAGCAAGGAGGAAGACATGAAAGGAAGGGTCTTGGTTTTGGCAATGGCAGTTGTTCTGAGCCTGGTCTTGACCAGCGCATTGTACATTGCGGCCGCACATGGAGAAGAAGTGCACCAGCCAGCGCCAGAGAAGAAAGCCGAAAAGACCGAGTGGACATGCGGGATGCATCCGTCAGTGAGGATGAGCGAGCCGGGCAAGTGTCCCATTTGCAACATGGACCTCGTTCCCGTTCAGGAGAGACACGAAAGCGCTGGCCCTGTCACAGTCAAGTTGGGGGAGAGAGCAAGACTGCTTGCTGGAGTAGCCACCTCTGAGGTCAAGTTTCTTCCTCTCTACAAGGAGATCATAACAGTTGGCAGGATAGACTATGATGAAAGGAAGGTGGCAAACGCGACGTCAAGAGTGGCGGGCAGAATAGACAAGCTCTATGTTGATTTCACGGGAACTGAGGTGAAGCGCGGAGAGCCTCTTGTATACCTATATTCGCCGAGCCTGGTTTCCACACAAGACGAATACCTCTCGGCACTGAAGATGAGGGATAGGGTGAAAGATGGCCCTAATCGCGAGGCCGACGAAGCGGCTCAGTCGCTGGTTAAAGCGGCTCGTAGCAGGTTGCTGCTCTGGGGCATCACAGAAAGACAGATACGAAACCTGGAAAGGACTGGAAAAGCAAACGACCATATGACCATCGTTTCGCCGATAGCGGGTACGGTAATCAGAAAGATTGTTCTGGAAGGGAACTACGTAAAAGAGGGTGACCACCTCTACCACATCGCAGACCTGTCCAACCTGTGGATCTATGCGGACATCTATGAGAACGAGATTTCCTGGATAAAAGAGGGACAGAACGTGAAGTTTACCAGTATTGCCTATCCTGGCGAGGAGTTCCACGGAAAGGTCTCCTTCATAGACCCCTTCCTTGATGAAAGAACACGCTCGGTGAAGGTGAGAGTTGATGTTCCTAATTCAGGCTTGAAACTGAGACCCGGGATGTTTGCTAACGCCACATTCAATGCGACGCCTCAAGGGGGTGGTGAGTACCACATCTGTCCAATGCATCCTGAAGTGGTTTCTAAGGACCCGGGCGAGTGCGAGATTTGCGGGATGGATCTCGTTAAGGTCGGAGAAGGTGTGGTTCTGGCCGTTCCTAAATCGGCAATTCTTGACACTGGAAAAAGAAAGATAGTCTATGTTGAGAAGGAGATGGGAGTCTATGAGGCGAAGGAAGTGGTTCTGGGGCCGGAAGGCTATGTGGAGATAGGTGACGGACCTGTGGCTTATTATCCCGTGAAGAAGGGTTTGATGGAAGGGGAGAAGGTTGTAACAAGAGGTAACTTCCTCATTGACTCACAGAGCCAGTTGAGTGGGCCGGCCGCGTCTATGTATGACGCCGCAATAGGGAAAGAAGAACCGACAAAGCCGGTACACAAGCATTAAGTCAAAGGGAACCCAGTAATGATAACCCGAATCATAGAAAGTTCGCTGAGGAATAGAGGCCTGGTTCTCGCCTTTTACGTGCTGATCATAGCGTGGGGAGTGTGGTCAGTCAAGAACACCCCTGTTGATGCTATTCCGAACATTGGTGAGAACCAGGTGATTGTCTATGCTGACTGGCCTGGCAGAAGTCCCCAAGATGTGGAAGACCAGGTAATCTACCCATTGACGATTAACTTGATGGGTCTCCCGCGGGTTAAGGTTGTTCGCTCAAACTCCTATTTCGGTTTTGGCCTGGTAAACATCATATTCGAGGACAATGTCGATTTCTACTGGGCAAGGACAAGAGTCCTTGAGCGCCTGGACCAGGCACAGCAAATGCTGCCAGAAGGTGTGAGCGCAGTCTTGGGTCCGGACGCGACCGCGCTCGGCCAAATCTTCTGGTATACGATTGAAAACGGTTACTATTGTCCAGATCATCCAAACGTATCCTATGAACAGCCGGGGAAATGCCCGGACGACGGAAAGCAACTGGTCCGCTCTCAACACGATTTGGGCGAGTTGCGCTCCTTGCACGACTGGTATGTACGGTATCAGCTCAGTTCAGTCCAGGGGGTGTCAGAGGTGGCAAGTGTGGGTGGATTCGTCAAACAATACCAGATAGACGTTCACCCAGAGAGGCTGCTCGCTCATAATGTAAGGCTCTCAGATATGGTCGTGGCTGTGAAAAGAAGCAACCTTGACGTTGGTGCCAAGACCTTTGAAGAAGGTGGAACTGAGTTCGTGGTCAGAGGCGTAGGTTTCATAAAGTCGGTTGAAGACATAGAGAATATTGTGATAGGTGCCCATGATGGGGTGCCGATCTATGTTAAGAATGTGGGCGACGTGACTACTGGTCCTGACTTCAGGCGCGGAGCCCTGGACAAAGAGGGAGCGGAGGTGACTGGCGGTGTGGTCCTCATGCAGTTCGGAGATAATCCGCTGAGGGTGATTGAGAGGATCAAAGCCAAGATAAAGGAGCTGGAACCGGGCCTTCCGTCAGGCGTAAGGATAGTCCCTTTCTATGACAGAACCCAGTTGATACACAGATCTGTAAGCACTCTGACCATCTCCCTTGTGCTCGCTACCGTCATAACGATCCTGACCATTGTGGTCTTCCTCAGACATTTCTTCGGGAGTTTCATCATTTCGTTGGTTTTGCCGGTTGGAGTACTGATGGCGTTCGTTGTGATGTACCGTATCGGCGTGGATGCAAACATCATGTCCCTGGGCGGCATCATCATTGCCATAGGTGTGATGGTCGATTCCGGGATTGTGATGACTGAGAATATATACCGTAGGCTCTCTGAGGCAGGAGCAGAAAAAGGGGTACCTCTCACTTCAAATGAAAGGCTCGATACGACTATCGCAGGCGCGAAAGAAGTCGCCGCGCCAGTGCTCTTCTCTCTGCTCACAACGATTGTTTCATTCATTCCTGTCTTTGCTCTCACGGGAAAGTCGGGCAGGCTTTTCCATCCTCTGGCTTTCACAAAAACTTTCAGTATGTCCGGAGCTGCTGTTATCGCACTTACTTTGATACCGACGCTTTCCTACTTTCTTCTGCGAGGGAAGCTGCGTTCTGTAGACGAGGGAGGAGTTTCCAGGTACCTCAGAAAAGGATATCTCCCCGTCATAAGGTGGTCGGTCAGCCACAAGTCGGTTCCCGTAATCGCTTCAGTCGTCATTCTCCTGATCGGAATCATCATATTCCCCAACATAAAGAGAGAATTCATGCCGCCACTGAACGAGGGCGATTTGTTGTTCATGCCTGTGCTTCTCCCGGGAGCGTCAATCACTCAGGTGATGGAGGTTATGAAAAAGCAGGATATGATCATCAAAAAGGAGTTTCCACATGAGGTGGATATGGTGGTGGGGAAGCTAGGCAGAGCAGAGACTGCTACAGACCCGGCCCCGGTGACCATGTTGGAAACTATTATAAGATTAAAAGACAGGAAATACTGGCGAAAGGGAATGACCAGGGAGAAATTGGTCAAAGAGATTGTCGAGGCCACCAGGATCCCAGGTGTCAGTCCCATCATGACTCAGCCGATCCAGAACAGGATAGACATGCTTGCTACCGGGATCCAGACTCCTGTAGGGGTGAAGGTCTTTGGTGATAGCCTGAGCAAGATTGTTGAGATAGCAATCGAGATAGAGGGCATACTGAGAGACATTCCAGGTGCGGTCGGACCATACGCAGAAAGAGCTGATAGGAGACCATACTTCGAAATTGAGATAGATAGGCGGCAAGCTGCACGCTACGGCGTCAGAGTAGGAGATGTGCAGGACATTATCATGACGGCAATAGGGGGAATGAATATAGCTACCACTGTCGAGGGAAGAGAGAGATATCCGATTCGGGTTAGATATGTGCGTGAGTTAAGGGATAACGTGGAGGCACTCAAGAGGATACTCGTTCCTACCCCCAGTGGTGCCCAGATACCGCTTTCGCAGGTTGCCTCTCTGAGGAAAGTCCTGGGCCCTATGACAGTGGGAACAGAGAATGCGCTTCCCTATGCGAGAGTGTTTGTGAGTGTGGATCAATCGAAGATTGGACTGGTTGACTTCGTGAACAAAGCGAGTGAGATAATCGATAAGGCCATTGTGGATCAGGGTAAGCTTCCCCCTGGCTATTACATTGCGTGGAGCGGACAGTATGAATCTGAAGTGGAGGCGAAAAAGAAACTGGTCGTTGCGGTTCCGGTTGCGCTTTTCATGATTCTGCTGCTTCTGTATATGGTGTTCAAGAACGTGACATCAACTGTTGTGGTTGCCAGTGGATTGCCCATATCAATGATCGGTGGAGTCATACTTTTGTATGTTCTTGGTTTCAAGATGAGCGTGGCAGTCTGGGTTGGATTCATAGCCCTATTCGGTGTCGCCACAGATAACGCAGTAGTCCTTGTTTCAGCACTCGACGGTCTCTTCCGCAAAAGAGCAGTGACAAGTGTGCAGGATATTCGCGAGACTGTCATCAAGGGAGGTCTCTTGAGGGTCAGGCCGTGCGTCATGACGGCCATGACCACGATTTTAGCTTTGATTCCAGTCATGGTAAGTTCAGGTACAGGTTCGGAGGTTATGAAGCCAATGGCTTCTCCCACTGTCGGCGGTCTCATCACAGCCACCCTATCGAACCTCATACTGGTTCCCGTCATCTACTGTTGGTTGAAAGAGCGACAATTCAGAAGGGCTCAAAAGGAGAGTTAGTATAATGAAAGAGATAAAAGCCTATGTGAGGCGGTTCATTGTCGAGGATGTGATACGAGCACTGAGGAAGGCAGGTGCTCACAGGCTGGCTGCGATCGATGTTGAAGGTTTAGCTGATGAGCTTGTGGGGGAGGAGAAGGAAATCTCATCTGAGCTGGGGAGCACCTATACTCCTATGGTCAAACTGGAGCTCATCTGCGACAAGAAGGACGTGGAAAGGTTCGTCAACGAAATCAGGAAAGTCGCCTGTACCGGACGAAAAGGAGACGGGATCATTGCAGTGTCAAGCCTGGACGATGTTCGGGGTATAAGGACAGGTAAGCGCACTTGTTGACACAAAAACACGGCAAACGTTGTCGTACTCTGTACCTCGCACTCCGTACTTTGTACTTTGCGTAGAAAGGAGGTGATATTGTGAAGAAGGGAATTCTTTTAGCGGTTATCGGCCTGGTTTCTGTGGGCGCATTGGTCCTTGTGGGGTGTTCGAGTCAGGAGGAGCCTCAAGCACAACCGCAGACGATGCATATGGAGACAGAGATGTCAGAGACGCGTACTCAGGTGAAGGACCTGGCTTGTGGTATGACTGTAAGTACAAATTCTCCCCACACAGCAACTTATGAGGGGAAGGACTACTACTTCTGCTCTGCGGGCTGCAAGGATAGGTTTGTCGAGAACCCTGTGAAGTACGTCACTCAATAGTGTCGATATTGCTTGACACCACGGGCATACTTGGATAGGTTATCGCACAGATAGGCTTGACGAAACCACGAAACTCGAACCTGGAACCACGAGATTACACGAGATTAACACAGATTGAAACCCATCCTTATTGCTGAACCCGAACCAGGAAGGAATCTTGTGAA
>SOJN01000146.1 GCA_004376575.1 candidate division TA06 bacterium
ACCTAGCGCGCCGCAAGCGGCGCTACTCCATACATTCAGGAGTAGCCGCCTGTCCGGGCCGTTTCACGGCCTCCTTCGCACTCGGCTTCGCCAAGCATAAACTCCGCCGGAGGGAGCTTGCCTGCCCTGTCCGACGGGGCTCGGCGCCACAAGGAAGGGTTCTCCGTATGTTCCGCAACTCCTCCCTGTCATCAACTTTTTCGGAGAAGAGCCTATATTTTCTATTCAACATGTAAGATATGCGCTGCTATTCATCACTTATAGCTTACAGCTTGAGATAGAGGAAATAGAGTCCGAGTGCCAGCAATATGGTGAGGATCGCGGGGGGCACAAGCAATCTGTAGATCCCCGCCCAATCCGCCTTGAAGTACTCTTTAGTCATTATTATACAAAGGTGGACGGGGGAGAGGAATGTGCCCATGAATCCAGAACAGTATGCAAGGACAGTGTATGAGACGAGGTTCTCTGAAAGCCCCTGGGCTGCTATCAATGCCATCAGTATCGGAAAAGTGGTTCCGAGAAATGCGACGGTAACTCCGGTTATCATTCCAACGAAAAACGGCAGAAACATCGATATGGCTATCATTGGCATCTGCTTGTCTGCCAGGGATTGAGTTATTCCGTCCACAGCGCCGGAGTCTGTGAGGAGTTGTCTGAAGGCCATTACTCCCAGTATTGTGAAGATCAAGATCCATACTGTTTTGTTCTTGAGTATCTCCATTATCTGAGGAGTAGTCATCTTGTTTTTCTTCCAAACCCACAAGACACCGACCCCCAGAGCTATTGCCAGAGAAGCCCTGTCCGGGAGAATCTCGAAAAAGAGCAGTCTCGCTCTTGCAAATGCAATAAGGACTCCCAGAATGATACTGAGTGCCACAATGATAATGATTGGCAGTGATTCGTAGAAAAAACTCTTCGTATCAATTGCCACTTCCTTTGCTGTGGTCTGTACTGAGGGCAATCGACGGAGAAGGAATACGTATCCAAAGACGACCGTGAGCAGGGTCACCGGGATATGAACGAGAACGAACTTCCCCAGAGTCAAATCTGCGAGTGCACTTCCTACGATCACGCCGGGGTAGAGAGGCCATGAGTACTCCCAGATATGCCTGAACCAATGGTTGATGGCAGTCTTGTGTTCTGCGGTCAGCTCCTCTGTTCCAACTGAATCCACCATAGGCGCGGAGAAATACGCACCGCCAGGCATGGGGAGAAGACCGATGAGGGCTGGAAAGGTGGCCAGTGACAACTTGTAATGCGAAAACCTTCTCCTGAAGGAGATCACTATTCTTTGAAGCTGCCCGGTCCTCGACATGGACTGACTGAGGAGAAGAATCAGGCCAATTGCCAGGGTCAACATAAGTGTTGTTTCATCGACCAGAGACAGCCCTAGTGACTTGAGTATCTGCAGCGGCGGCATGTTGAACCAGAAACCCACAGCCAGGGCGCCGGCAAGCATGGCAAGTCCTAGAGGGGTTTTGAACTTGAGAGCTATGACAATGAAAACGAATACTATGAGCACCTTGAAAGTGGGGGATATGCTGAAGAGAAAGTGAACCATCATTCAAGAGGGGGTTCGTGCGTATTCGTGAACAGCGGCAACGAAGCTTTCGGTTCTTTCCGGGCTGAGGACGAATTTGGCGCCATTGCCAATGACGACTGCTTTGCTCCTGTTAGTTGCATACATTCTAAAAGTCCCCAGTTCGTCGCACGCGTATATCCCGTACCAGCCAAAAGCCCCGCCGTTACCTATCAGCCTGAAGGTTTTTGTACTGGAGAGCTGTGGATAGGGATAGCAGCTTTTCACCTGAGACATAGGTATGGATGAGGATGGCCAAAAATGTCTTCTCACGATTATTCTGTCCTGACTCACTGCATACGAAGAGGGAGCCATTGCGTATGTTGCTGAACAGACCACGAAAAGAATTGCGGCAACTATCAGTGCTACGGACCTTACTTCTCCGCCCCTACTCAACGCAACCAATGCTGCCGCAACAGGTGCTCCAACCAATATGAAGCTCAGGACTGTGGCTGTCTTGTCAAGGCCGGCTGTCTTGTATGTTGCCATTGTACTCGCTGGTGTGCGCTTTCCTGGTGCCAGATTGGAGGCAGGCAGCATCATAGCACTGCCGATTTGCGGGTGTCAAGGCAAATGTAGATTCCGCAAGTGATTGACAGAATGGGGAAGCGGTTGTATACTACACCCGAAAATAGAAAATCGAAAACGAAAATAGAACCACTAACCACAGATTACACGAGATTAGCACAGAAAAACATTGATCCTATGCCTGAACCAGAGAATGAGAAATCTTGTGGTAATCCTTGCCCTCCGAAGCCACGAAGGGTGAAGGAGGGTGTGTTAATCTGTGGTTCCAAGGGTTTGAGGTCTGGGATAGGTTGATGGGAAGGGGGTGTGCCGAAGGGGGGATTTGAACCCCCACAGGCGTGAGCCCACTGACTCCTGAAGCCAGCGCGTCTGCCAATTCCGCCACTTCGGCGTCGCGGCTATTATAGGAAAGGGACCTGTAGTTGTCAAGGAAAGGCGCAGAGTGTTTGCTGAACACAGTCGCAATTGGAGTTTCCGCAGACTGCAACTTAACTACATTCGACGATGAAAGTTGCTGCAACCAACCGTCGTGCACGCCACGACTTCTTTATTCTGGAAACGTACGAGGCGGGATTAGAACTGAAGGGCTCAGAGGTGAAGTCTTTGAGAGCTGGCACCGTGAGTCTCAAAGGTTCATATGGTAGGGTGGAAGGTGGAGAGGTGTATGTATACGATTTCCACATAACCCCATACGAAAAGAGCGGTCCTTCTGCGCCCGATCCCAAGAGGCCCAAGAAGCTTCTACTGAAAACCTCAGAGATAAAGAGGCTTTATGGCAAGACGCGAGAGCGAGGGTACACTCTGATCCCCCTTTCCGTGTATTTCAACGACAGAGGATATGCGAAACTGGAGTTGGGACTCTGCAGGGGCAAGAGGCTTTATGACAAGAGGGAGGCCATAAAGGAGAGGGACATAAGAAGAGAGAAGGAGGCTGAGTTGAGGAAGTGCAGGTAACGCTTGTCTCAGGTTGGATCCCTAATCACAGTCTATGGATAACTCTTTCAAGAACATACTCATTTTGATCACACTCCTGGTTTTGCCGGCCATTGGAGCTGCGGCTTCGATAGCCGTCTTCTCCGATGGAGTTGTGTACAATGCCGAATCGTACAAGATAGGTGAAGATGAATACATCAGCGCAGAAGCACTGGCGAAGGTATTCAGGGGTCGTCTTCAATGGAACGACAAACTCCACAAGGGAAAGCTGACCTTCTCTGGCCACTCTGTTGTACTCATTCCTGACAATCCATTTGTGCTTGTTGACAAAGGCTTCTTATCCATCCCCGTGACACCTCAGCTTCACGGTGGCAAACTGATGATTTCAGTACTCACAGTTCCAGCCATATTTAGCAAGGCCTCAGGCAAGAAGGTGGTGTGGGACCCGGAAGCCCGTACACTTTTAATTGGTCGAGGAGCACCGAACATAAAAGGGATAAGATTCTCCTCATCCCCTTCTGGGACCAAGGTCGTTCTGGACTTGACCAAGCCGCTTAAGTATCGACCCAGGTCTCTTCCCAAAAACAAATTTGAGGTCTTCCTCGAAGGAGGAGTTCTGAACAGTAGTGACATCTCCGCGAAGAGTTGTCCAGGTCTTATACGTTCTGTGGATGCTGAGACTACTGATGATGGCGCGAGAGTGGTGTTCCATCTAAATAAGAGACACGTCAAAGCAAAGGTTCTTTCCCTCAAGGGACCGAATAGGCTGCTGGTCACTTTCACTCCGGGAAGAAAAGAGGTGGTCGTTGAAAAGCGCGCTCTTGAAGTTATCGTCGTGGACCCGGGGCATGGGGGAAGGGATCCCGGTGCCGTGGGTCGGACTGGGCTTTGTGAGAAGACAGTCACTCTGGACATTGGCAAACGGGTTGCTGAGTTGTTGAGAAGAAAGCTTCACGTCAAAGTGATACTAACCCGAACAAAGGACGAATTCGTTTCTCTGGCCGAGAGGGCCAAAATTGCCAATGAGAATAAGGCAGACCTGTTCGTATCCATACACTGCAACGCGTCCCTGAAGCGAGAGAGTGGTGGAACTGAGACATATTTCCTTTCGGTCGCCAAAACGGATTGGGCCCGGGCGGTGGAGGCGAGGGAGAATGCCGTGATAAAGTTTGAGCTCCCCGAGGCCGCGGGTGACACTGCCAGTCTGGACTACATACTCTGGGATATGGCGCAGAACGAGTTCCTGAATGAGTCGAGCGAGTTTGCCGAAGTCATACAAAAGGAACTGACCAGCAGGTTCAGAATCGAGGACAGGGGACTCAACCAGGCTGGTTTCTATGTCTTGAAGGGATGCTACATGCCTGCCATACTGGTGGAGCTTGCCTTCATTTCCAATAGAAAGGAAGAAAAACTTCTCAAAAAGGATTCATTCCGGGGAAAGGCCGCTCAGGGTATCTACGAAGGAATAAAGAGTTTCAAGAAGGCCTATGAAAGGAAATTGAACCTTTGAACAAGCCCATCGGAGTTTTCGATTCAGGGGTTGGAGGCTTGACAGTCGCGCGCGAGATTCTCCGCCACCTGCCCGATGAAACGATAGTCTACTTCGGAGATACGGCTCGAGTTCCATATGGGACGAAATCAAGAGAGGCGATAACAAGGTTCGCGCTTGAGGATGCACGGTTCCTGGTTTCCAAGGATGTGAAGATGATTGTGGTGGCATGCAACTCAGTCTCATCAAATGCTCTTGGCCGTCTCAAGGAGGAGTTTGGGATTCCCGTACTTGGAGTTATTGAGCCCGGAGCGAGAGCCGCGTGCAGAACAACTAGAAACAACAAGGTCGGTGTCATTGGGACCTCTGCAACCATAGAGAGTGGCGCATACAAAGAGGCAATACACAGGTGCAGTCAAGAGGTTGATGTCATCTCGGCCGCCTGTCCACTCTTTGTGCCGCTGGTCGAAGAGGGTTGGCTCGACAAGAAAATCACTGTTGATGTTGCCAAAGAGTACCTTGTGCCGCTTCTTGAGAAGGGAATCGACACTCTTCTCTTAGGGTGCACACACTATCCTCTGCTGGAGCGAGCAATTGCTATGGTGACAGGCAGTGAGGTGACACTGGTCGACTCAGCTGAAACGACTGCCAAAGAGGTTGCCGAACTGGTGAGAAGTGGGGGGCCTGTTGCGAACGGACACGGCGAGCGCGCTCATCAGTTCTTCCTGAGCGACATACCGAGAAACTTCACCGAGATAGGAAAAAGATTTCTGGGTAGAGAAATCGAGCCGGTTCAGAGAGTGGACCTTTCGCCCGCGTTCCATGCGCGGGCGAATCCACCTTCGCTGAAGCCTCGAAGGGCAGACAATTCAAAATGAAGACTGTCGAGGATCCCGAGGACTTCATTTCATTCCCTTTGGTCCCCTCG